>CAZQYK010000156.1:0-4385 GCA_964597285.1 uncultured Spirochaetales bacterium | reverse complement strand
GAAGAAGCCGGCGGGCAGGAAGCCGGCGACGTTGGTCGCGAGATCGCGCAGGAACCAGCTGCGGCTGCGGTCGCTCGTGTCGGGCCAGCGCAGCACGGTGCGCCGCAGCGGCTGGAACTGCGCCGGCACGCGCAGCGTCGGCGCGCGCGCGGCGAGGTCGTGGGCCTCGGCGCCCGCGCCCTCGTCGAAGGGGTAGAGCGCGACGAGGTCGGGCTCCCACGCGAGCGCCGCCGGACCGCCGTGTGCGCTCGTGCGGCTGCGCTGCGCGACCGCCTCGGGCCCGAGCGCCGCCGCGGTGAACGCGAGGCCGTGCAGCGTGCCCGTCCACTGCTGGCTTCCGCGCGCCGCGTTGCCGAGCAGCAGCCGCCCCGAGAGGTCCTCGCCCTCGGCGAGCCCGGGAGCGCCGCTCGCGAGCGAGGTCGGCTGGCCGTCGAGGTAGGTGCGCATGCCGTTCTCGTCGGAGACGAGCGTCACGTGCAGCACGCGACCCGGCTCGAGCACGTGCGCGAGCGCGTACTCGCGGTACGCGAGGCGGCCCTTCGGGTTGCGGAAGCGGTCGCGCACGATCAGCGCGTCGATCCACTGGTCGATGCTCAGCACCGGCACCTCGGCCTCGTCCTGCACCGCGAGCAGCCGCGCGAGGCGGTCGCGCCGCGCCGGCCCCGGCTCGAGCCACAGGTCGATGCTGTACTCGCGCCGGCCCGACGACCACGAGTGCGGCCCCGGGGTGTAGGCGATCCCGGCCCGCGCGAAGCGAAGCCCGGGTGCGCCCACGGTCCACTCCGCTCCGTTCGGCGGGTTGAACTCGAACGGGGCGAGCGTCGCGTACGCGATCGCGAGCACCGTCAGCGCCAAGGCCGCGAGCGAGGTCAATCCGCTCTCCCCGGTCGCGCCGCGCCCGGCGACGCGGCCCGCCCGGAGCTTGCCACAGGCTCGACGTCGCGGGTTAGACTGCGGCGAGCCCGGAGGCCTCTCGATGCCGATCCGACACTTCGGACCGCGACCCTGGGTGCGCGCCGAGCGCGAGCGCCTCGCCGCGCTGCGCTTCGAGCGGATCGGGGTCGTGCCGCTCGGCGCGACGATCGGCGCCGAGGTGCGCGGCGTCGACCTCGGCCAGCTCGACGACCCGACCGCCGCCGAGATCGAGCGCGCGTTCCTCGAGTTCAAGGTGCTCTTCTTCCGCGATCAGGACCTGACGACCGAGCAGCACCTCGCGTTCGCGCGCCGCTTCGGCGAGCTCGAGGAGCACCCCTTCCTGAAGTCGAAGCCCGGCTACGCGAGCATCGTCGAGTTCGCGAAGGACGAGCGCGTGATCGGCGTCGAGAACGTCTGGCACCACGACGTGACCTGGCGCCAGCGGCCGTCGCTCGGCTCGGTGCTGCGCGCGGTCGACGTGCCTCCGGTCGGCGGGGACACCCTGTTCTCGGACATGGTCGCCGCCTACGAGGGGCTCGACGACGAGACGAAGCGGCGCGTCGACGGCGCGGTCGCGGTGCACGACTTCACGCACAGCTTCGGCCTCGGCATGGCGCCCGACGAGCTCGCGCGCCAGCAGGAGAAGTTTCCGCCGGCGCGCCACCCGGTCGTGCGCACCCACCCGCGCACCGGCCGGCGCTGCCTGTACGTGAACGCGATCTTCACGAGCCACGTCGAGGGCCTGCCCGCCGACGAGAGCCGCGCGCTGCTCGAGCGCCTGTGCCGCGAGGCCGACGTGCCCGAGTACCAGTGCCGCTTCCGCTGGCAGAAGAACAGCATCGCGTTCTGGGACAACCGCGCGGTGCAGCACTACGCGGCGTCCGACTACGACCCGCAGCGCCGCGTGATGGAGCGGGTGACGATCGTCGGCGAGGAGCCGGTCTAGGCGAGCCGCGCGATCACCGCGTCGGCGAACGCGCGGGTGCCGAGCGTGCCGCCGACGTCGCGCGTCTTCTCGCCGGCGGTGAGCGCGGCATCGTAGGCCCGGCGGATGCGCGTCGCGACCGCGCGGTGGCGCGGGTCGCCGTCGCGCTCGGCGAGGTGGTTCAGCAGCATCACCGCGCTCATCAGCAGCGCGAGCGGGTTCGCGACGTCGCGGCCCGCGATGTCCGGCGCCGAGCCGTGCACCGCCTCGAACACCGCCGCGCGCTCGCCGAAGTTCGCGCCGGGCGTGACGCCGAGCCCGCCGACGAGGCCGGCGCACAGGTCCGACACGACGTCGCCGTAGAGGTTCTCGCACAGCAGCACGTCGAAGGCCGTCGGGTCCTGCACGAGCTTCATGCAGCCGGCGTCGATGATCCGCTCGTCGTAGGCGACGTCGGCGCCGGCGAAGACCTCCCGCGCGCAGTCGAGGAACAGGCCGTCGCTGAGCTTCATGATGTTGGCCTTGTGCAGGGCCGTGACGCGCCGGCGCCCGCGCGAGCGCGCGTAGTCGAGCGCGAACGCGGCGATGCGGCGGCAAGCGCGCGCGGTGGCGACCTTCAGCGACGTGACGACGCCCTCGGTGATCACGTTCTCGATGCCGGAGTACAGGCCCTCGGTGTTCTCGCGCACGATCACGAGGTCGACGCCGTCGAAGCGCGACGCGACCCCCGGCAGGTTCCGCACCGGCCGCACCGCCGCGTACAGGTCGAGCTGCTTGCGGAGCGCGACGTTCACCGACGAGAAGCCGCCGCCGATCGGCGTCGTGCACGGCCCCTTCAGCGCGACGCCGCGGCGGCGGATCGCGTCGCAGGTCGCCTCGGGCAGCACCTCGTCCTCGCCGGCCTCGAGCGCGGCGACGCCGGCGTGGCGGCGCTCCCACGCGAGGTCGGCGCCGGCCGCCTCGAGCACCCGCAGCGCCGCGTCGCAGACCTCGGGACCGATGCCGTCGCCGGGAATCAGCACGCAGGTGCGCGGCAAGCGATCCTCCTCTCCGCCGCGCCAGGATAGCGGCGGCGCGCCCGGCGCCGGCCTCTGCGCGGGGTTGTCGCGCGCGCGGGGGCCGCACTAGAGTCGGCGGCGGAGTCCCGACCCCCGCATGCCCCTACCCGCGATCGTCACGGCGGGCGACCGCAAGGCCTCGCGCGCGATCTACGGCGAGAGCAAGGCCTATCTCGTGGTCGCGGGGCGCCCGCTCGTCGCCCACGTCGTCTCGACCCTCCAGGACGTGCCCGACGTGTCCGACGTCTGGGTCGTCGGCAACCACGAGCGGCTCCAGGCCGCGCTCGGCGCGCCCGAGCTGCGCGCCGCGCTGCGCAAGCCGCTGCACCTGGTGCCGCAGTTCCGAAACCTCTACGAGAACGGCTGGGAGACCTACCGCCGCGCGCTGCCCGGCGCGCCGCCCGACGGCCGCGACCCGACCCCCGACGACGGCCCGGCGCTCTTCCTGTCGACCGACCTGCCCTTCGCGACGCCGCACGAGATCCAGGCCTTCCTCCGCCAGTCGCGCGACCTCGACGTCGACTACACGGTGGGCCTCGTCACCGAGCAGTCGATGCGCTCGTTCTACCCCGAGGCCCCCGGCAAGGGCGGCATCCACATGGCCTACTTCAACCTGCGTGAGGGACGCTTCCGGCAGAGCAACCTGCACCTGATCCGGCCCGGGCGGGTCGGCAACCGCTACTACGTCGAGGAGATGTACGAGCACCGCCACCAGCGCGAGTTCGCCGAGATCGCGGGCCTCGCGTGGCGACTGCTGCGCAGCGACCGCGGCGGCTTCGCGGTGCTCGGCTACTACGGTCTGATGCACCTCGCCGGCGTGCTCGACCGCCGCGGCCTGCGGCGGATCGCCGACGCGGTGCGGCGCTGGATCGCGATGGGGCGGATCGAGCGCGGTGTCGGGGGCCTGCTGCGCGCGAGCTTCCGCTTCGTCGTGACCGAGGGCGGCGGCTGCGCGGTGGACATCGACAACGAGCACGACTACGACGTCGCCGCGAAGCGCTACGAGGAGTGGCGCAAGGAGCAGCTGGCGCGCGTCGAGCAGCTCTACGGCCCGCTGCCGCTGACGGAGGGCGCGGCGCGAGGCGGCGAGGCCGGCGCTTGAGCGCCGGCGAGCGCGCGGCGCAGGTGCGCAGCGGGGCCGGCTGCTTCGCGCTGCCCGGGCGCGCGGTCCTGCGCGTGCGCGGCGCCGATCGCGTGCGCTGGACCCAGGGCATGCTCTCGAACGACGTCGCGGGCCTCGCGCCGGGCCCCGAGCGCTCCGGCTGCCACGCGCTGCTGCTGACCCACCAGGGCCGCATCGTCGCCGACCTGCACGTGCTCGCCCGCGCGGACGAGCTGCTGCTCGAGCTCGACCGCGCCGCCGCGGCCGCCGCGCTCGCACACCTCGAGCGCTACGTGATCGCCGACGACGTCGCGATCGCCGACGCGAGCAGCGAGTGGGACCGCGTCGCGCTCGAGGGCCCGCGCGCACCGTCGCTGCTCGCGCG
>CAZQYK010000155.1:0-7514 GCA_964597285.1 uncultured Spirochaetales bacterium | reverse complement strand
AGCGCCTCGAGCGCGCGACGGCCGGCCAGGAGCTCGGGCTCTCGCTGCGGCGCGACGGCGCGGATCGGCGCCTCGCGGTGCGCGCCGAGCCGATCCCGGACGGCTACGTCGATGCGCTGATCGCCGACCTCGCGGGCCTCTCGCTCGAGCCCGCGCCGCGCGGGGGCTTCGCGGTGCGCGAGGTGCGCCCCGGCAGCGGCGCCGAGCGCATCGGGCTGCGCCGCGGCGACCTGCTGCTCGCGATCGGCGGCCGCGAGCTCTCCGGCCCCGACGCGCTGCGCCGCGCCGCGCTCGCGCTGCGCGGCCAGACGCGCGCCCTGATCGTGGTTCAGCGCGGCAACGGCCGGTACCATGTGGCGCTTCCGCTGGCCTGAACGCCCAGCCGGGTGAACCTCGCCGCGGCGATCGACGTCGAATCCGCGCGACGCCCCCTGGGTGGGGGGCACAAGAAGGGGATGGGAGAGGCGAGATGAAGGTCTTCGGCAAGCTCCTGATCGTCGGCGGCGTCGCGCTGGCCGCCGCCGTCGCGACCGGCGTCCTCGACGTCGAGCTCAGCTGGCGCGACAGCGACGCGCGCGCGCTCGATCTCTTCGGCAGCGGCGACGAGAAGCCCGCCGACGACGCTCCGTTCTGGAGCGAGGGCTCGGGCCAGCCGCCGATCGTGCCCCAGGGCGTGCCCAACAGCTTCGCCGATCTCGCCGAAGGCGCCTCGAAGGGCGTCGTCAACATCAGCACCGAGAAGACCGTCGTCGGGCACTCCGTCGAGGACTTCTTCCAGCTGCCGAACTTCCCCTTCCAGCTTCCGCCGCACTTCCAGGAGCGCCAGCACCGGGTGCCGAGCCTCGGCACCGGCTTCGTGATCTCGCCCGACGGCTACATCGTCACGAACGACCACGTCGTGCAGAGCGTCGACAAGATCACCGTCAAGCTCGACGACGGCACCGAGCTGCCGGCCGAGATCGTCGGCCGCGACCCGAAGACGGACGTCGCGCTGATCAAGGTCGACCCGAAGGAGCCGCTCTTCGCGCTGCCGCTCGGCGACTCCGAGGTCGTGCGCCCCGGCGAGTGGGTCGTCGCGATCGGCAACCCCTTCGGCCTCGAGCACACCGTCACCGCCGGCATCGTCAGCGCGAAGCACCGCGACATCGACCAGGGCGCCTACGACGACTACATCCAGACCGACGCCGCGATCAACCCCGGCAACTCGGGCGGCCCGCTGCTGAACCTCTCGGGCGAGGTGATCGGCATCAACACCGCGATCAATCCGCGCGCGAACACGATCGGCTTCGCGGTTCCGATCAACATGGCCAAGGACATCCTCCCGCAGCTGCGCGCGACCGGCAGCGTGACGCGCGGGTGGCTCGGCGTGGTGATCCAGGGCGTCACGCCCGAGCTCGCCGACGAGCTCGAGCTCCCGGAGACCAAGGGCGCGCTCGTCTCGAAGGTGATTCCGGGCGGCCCGGCCGACGAGGCCGGCCTGCGCAAGATGGACGTGATCCGCGAGTTCGACGGCAAGCCGGTCGACGACTACGACGACCTGCCGCGCATCGTCGCGGCGACGCCGGTCGACAAGAAGGTGCCGGTCGTCGTCGTGCGCGACGGCAAGCGCACGACGCTGAAGCCCCGGATCGCGGTGCTCGAGAACGAGGTGCAGCAGGCCTCGGCGACACCGTCGTCCCAGAGCGGCGCCGATGCGTTCGGCATGCGCGTCCAGAACCTGACCGGCGACCTTGCCGAGCAGCTGGGCCTCGGCGACGCGAAGGGCGTCGTCGTCTCGGCCGTCGACCCCGACGGGCCCGCGGCCGCGGCCGGCATCCGGCGCGGCGACGTCATCGTCGAGGTCGACCGCCACGAGGTCCACGACGTCGCCGGGCTCGAGAAGGTGCTCGAGGGCGCCGACGACAGGGCGCTGATGCTGATCCGCCGCGGCGAGAACCAGCTGTACATGACGGTCGAGCGCGCCGGATAGGCGGAATGGGGGTCTCTGGCCCTTGTCTGGCCCGGACCCGTGCCTAGGGTCCGCGCATGCGCTTCGACAAGCTGACGATCAAGAGCCAGGAGGCCGTCTCCGCGGCCCATTCGCTGGCCGGCTCCCGCGGCCATAGCGAAATCCAGCCCGCACACCTGCTGCGGGCGCTGATCGGGCAGCCCGAGGGCAGCACCGTGCCGGTGCTCCAGAAGCTCGGGGTGCCGATCGACCGTCTCGCCGAGGCGCTCGAGCAGATCCTCGAGAAGATCCCGAAGGTCTCCGGCGGCGCGCAGTCGCAGCTCTCGCGCAGCGCCGCACGGGTGCTCGAGGCGGCCTTCGGCGAGGCGGAGCAGCTCAAGGACGAGTACGTCTCCACCGAGCACCTGCTGCTCGCGATCGCCGGCGAGACGAAGGACCCGGCCGGCCGCGCGCTGCGCGACGCCGGCGCGACGCGCGAGTCGATCCTCCAGGCGCTCGCGGCCGTGCGGGGCGGCGCGCGCGTGACCGACCCCGACCCGGAGTCGAAGTACCAGGCGCTCGAGAAGTTCGGCCGCGACCTGACCGACGTCGCGCGCAAGGGCAAGATCGACCCGGTCGTCGGCCGCGACGAGGAGATCCGCCGCGTCGTTCAGGTGCTGTCGCGGCGCACGAAGAACAACCCGGTGCTGATCGGCGAGCCCGGCGTCGGCAAGACGGCGATCGCCGAGGGGCTCGCGCAGCGCAGCGTCGCCGGCGACGTGCCCGAGAGCCTGAAGGACCGCCGCCTGATCGCGCTCGACATCGGCGCGCTGATCGCCGGCAGCAAGTACCGCGGCGAGTTCGAGGACCGCCTCAAGGCAGTGCTGCGCGAGGTCGCCGAGGCGCAGGGCCAGGTGATCCTCTTCATCGACGAGCTGCACACGATCGTCGGCGCCGGCGCGGCCGAGGGCGCCGCCGACGCCGCGAACATGCTCAAGCCGGCGCTCGCGCGCGGCGAGCTGCGCTGCATCGGCGCGACGACGCTCGACGAGTACCGCAAGCACGTCGAGAAGGACGCCGCGCTCGAGCGCCGCTTCCAGCCCGTGTTCGTCGGCGAGCCGAGCGTCGAGGACACGATCTCGATCCTGCGCGGTCTGAAGGAGCGCTACGAGGCGCACCACAGGGTGCGCATCCAGGACGCGGCGCTGGTGCAGGCCGCGACCCTCAGCAATCGCTACATCACCGACCGATTCCTGCCCGACAAGGCGATCGACCTCGTCGACGAGGCCGCGAGCCGCGTGCGCGTGCAGATCGACTCGATGCCCGAGGAGCTCGACCAGGTCGAGCGCAAGCGCCTGCAGCTCGAGGTCGAGCGCGAGGCGCTGAAGAAGGAGAAGGACGAGGCCAGCGCCGCGCGACTCGAGGCGGTCGAGCGGGAGATCACCGAGCTCCGCAGCCAGGGCGACGCGATGAAGGCGCGCTGGGAGAACGAGAAGACCGTCATCGACCGCGAGGGCGAGCTCAAGGAGAAGCGCGACGAGCTGACCGCGGAGCTGGCGCGCTCCCAGAAGCAGGGCAACCTCGAGCGCGCGGCCGAGATCCGCTACGGCGAGCTCGTGCAGCTCGAGAAGGAGCTGGCCGAGATCCAGGCCAAGGTCGACGAGGTCCAGCGGCAGGGCTCGCTGCTCTCCGAGGAGGTCACCGCCGAGGAGATCGCCGAGATCGTCTCGAAGTGGACCGGCATCCCGGTCTCGAAGATGCTCGAGAGCGAGCAGTCGAAGCTGTTGCAGATGGAGGACCAGCTGCGCCTGCGCGTCGTCGGCCAGGACGACGCCCTCGCGGCCGTGTCGGCGGCCGTGCGCCGCGCCCGCGCCGGCCTCCAGGATCCCGACCGCCCGATCGGCTCGTTCATCTTCCTCGGCCCGACCGGCGTCGGAAAGACCGAGACGGCGCGCGCGCTCGCGCAGTTCCTGTTCGACGACGAGCGGGCGATGGTGCGCATCGACATGAGCGAGTACGGCGAGCGCCACTCCGTGTCGCGACTGATTGGCGCTCCCCCGGGCTACGTCGGCTACGAGGAGGGAGGCGCGCTCACCGAGGCAGTGCGGCGGCGGCCGTACAGCGTGCTGCTCTTCGACGAGATCGAGAAGGCCCACCCCGACGTCTTCAACGTCTTCCTTCAGATCCTCGACGACGGCCGTCTCACCGACGGGCAGGGCCGCACGGTCGACTTCCGAAACGTCGTGCTGATCATGACGAGCAACATCGGCAGCCAGCACATCGCCGAGCTCGGCGAGGACCAGCGCGCCGAGCTCCTGCGACGCGTCGACGAGGCGCTGCGCGCGCACTTCAAGCCCGAGTTCCTGAACCGGATCGACGAGACGATCGTGTTCCACCAGCTCGGCCGCGAGCACACGCGCCGCATCGTCGACATCCAGCTCGAGCGCGTCGAGCGGCTGCTCGCGGAGCGCCGCGTGTCGATCGAGGTCTCCGACGCGGCGAAGGACCTGCTCGCCGACAAGGGTTACGATCCGCACTACGGCGCCCGGCCGCTCAAGCGCGTGATCCAGCATCTGCTCCAGGACCCGCTCGCGATGCGGATCCTCGAGGGCGACTTCCCGGAGGGCTCGAAGATCCGGGTCGACGCCGCGCCCGGCGGCGAGGGTCTCGCGTTCGAGCGGATCTAGCCATCCGACCCCGCCCGGCTCTCGCGGAACTCAGCTCGGGCTGCGGAGCATCAGCTTGAGGATCTCGACCGCCTTCTCGAGGTCGGGCTTCTCGCCGGCGATCACGTCGGCGTAGAGGAACGACTCGCACACGCGCACGAGCGCGTAGGCCATCGTGTGCGGATCGACCGGCAGCTCGAGGTGGCCGCGCTCGACCTCCTCGCGCAGCAGCCCCTCGTTGTGGGCGATCGTGCGCGCCTGCACCGGGCCTTCCTTCGACGCGACGATCCGCAGCGCCTTCTGGGGATCGCGCTCGATGAACGCGCGATAGGCGTCGTTCGAGGCGATGTAGTGCAGGCCGCGCGCCGTGGCGTCGATCACGCGCGCGGCGCCGGTCCCGCGCGCCTCGCGCACCGTCCGCGCATAGGTCTCGTCGACGAGGCCCGCGACGACCAGGCCGACGAGATTCTCGGCGTTGCCGACCCAGCGGTACGCGGTGGCCCGCGACACGCCGAGCTCCTCGGCGAGCTCCTCGAGCCGCACCCGCTCGCCGGCGAGGAAGCGGCGGCGGGCGAGCGCGACGAGATCCCCGCGGGTGACCGGGGCGGAATCGTCCTTGACGGGATGAGACGTTTCTGTCATTTATCTCAACTGTGAGATATATTAGCATTTCGTCTCATCGCGACAAGGCAGCGCGGCCACGGCGGCCGCCCCGGCCTCGCTCGCCTGGGACCGGAGACCCGAACGATGGACGAGAGCCGAGCCCGATCTTCCGAAGTGATCCTCGAAGCGGAGCCGTCCGGCGGGGTGTCGCGCCGTCAGCTCCTGTTCGGCGCGGCAGTCGGGGCGCTCGCGGCGCCCTGGCTCGGTGCCCGAAGCGCCGAGGCGGCCGGCGGCGGGATCTGGACCCGCGAGAGCGGCGCGGTCTCCGGCGTCTGGCACCGCGCGTTCCGCGGCGTGCGAGACGAGTTCGTGCGCAACTTCGCCGAGCGCGGCGAGGTCGGGGCGTCGGTGTGCGTGCAGATCGCCGGCTGGCCGGTCGTCGATCTCTGGGGCGGCGCCGCGGACCTCGCCTCGGGCCGTCCGTGGGAGCGCGACACGCTCGTCCACGTGTGGTCGTGCACGAAGGGCGCCACCGCCCTGTGCGCGCACGTGCTCGCGTCGCGAGGGCAGCTCGACCTCGACGCGCCGGTCGCGCAGTACTGGCCCGAGTTCGGGCAGAACGGCAAGCAGGGCGTCACCGTCGCGATGCTGCTCTCGCACCAGGCGGGCATCCCGGCGCTCCGCGATCCGCTGCCGCAGGGCGCGTTCTACGACACGCAGTACATGGCCGACCGCCTCGCCGCGGAGGCGCCGTTCTGGGAGCCGGGGACCCGGCACGGCTATCACGCGCTGACCTTCGGTTTCTGCGTCGGTGAGATCGTCCGCCGCATCTCGGGCCGCTCGCTCGCACGGTTCTTCCGCGACGAGATCGGCGGGCCGCTCGGGCTCGACTACTGGATGGGCCTGCCCGACGCCGAGCTGCCGCGCCTCGCGCCGATCCTTCCCGCAGACCCGCCGACGCCCCCGTTCTCGCGCTTCTTCCTGAAGATCCTCACCGACCCGAGCTCGATCCCGTTCCTGATCTTCTTCAACAGCGGCGGCTACCTCGACCCGGGCATCGCCGAGTCGCCGGAGGCGCGCGCGCAGACCGAGATCGGCGCGTCCGGCAGCTTCACGAACGCGCGCGGGCTCGCGAGCCTGTACGCGGCGCTCGCGGGCGGCGGCGGAGACGGCCTCGTCGACCGCGCGAGCACCGCGCGGATGTCGCGCGTGCACTCCGCGGGCTGGGACGAGATGGGCTGCATCCCGTCGCGCTTCACGCTCGGCTTC
This sequence comes from uncultured Spirochaetales bacterium, assembly GCA_964597285.1. Taxonomy (GTDB): domain Bacteria; phylum Myxococcota_A; class UBA9160; order UBA9160; family SMWR01; genus JAHEJV01. The sequence goes on along the minus strand of CAZQYK010000155.1, from coordinate 1,049 downwards.
ACGAAGTCGATCGACAACCGGCGCGAGGAGCCCGGCAACCAGGACACCGGCCTCCTCTCCGAGGACGCTTTCGGCCACTCCGGCTTCGGCGGGTCGATCGGCTTCGCCGACCCGCGCAGCCGGATGTCGTTCGGCTACACGATGAACAAGCAGGGGCCCGGGACGCTGCTGAACCCGCGCGGCCAGAGCCTGATCGATGCGGCGTACCGCGCGCTCGGATACCTCGAGGCGGGAGGGAGCTGGGTCCCGCGTCGCTGAAGCTCCCTGCTTCGGCGACACTCCGGGCGGAGGCAGCCCCCGGTTGACCGTCGTCGAGACGTTCCCCCACGCGGTGCGGCAGATCGAGCACGCGTGGATCCCGTTGCCCGACGGCTGTCGGCTGGCCGCGCGCCTGTGGCTCCCCGAGTCGGCGCTGCGCGCGCCCGTCCCGGCGGTGGTCGAGTACATCCCGTACGGCAAGCGCATCGGCACCCGCGAGCGCGACGAGGCCATGCACCACTGGTTCGCCGGGCACGGCCTCGCCGCGCTGCGCGTGGACCTGCGCGGATCGGGCGAGTCCGAGGGCGTGCTGCGCGACGAGTATCTGCCGCTCGAGCAGCGCGACGGCGCCGACCTCGTCGCGTGGGTCGCCGCGCAGCCCTGGTGCAACGGCGCCGTCGGCCTGATCGGCAAGTCCTGGGGAGGCTTCAATGCGCTCCAGATCGCCGCGCTGCGGCCGCCCGCCTTGCGCGGGATCCTGACGGTCTGCTCGACCGACGACCGCTATGCCGACGACGTGCACGACATGGGCGGCTGCCTCCTGAACGACAACCTGTGGTGGGGCGCCGTCTTCTTCCAGCTCGTCGTGCAGCCTCCCGACCCCGCGCTCGTCGGCGAGGGCTGGCGCCCGCAGTGGCGCGAACGGCTCGAGGCCGCCCAGCCGCACCCGCTGCGCTGGATGCGCCACCCGCTGCGCGACTCCTACTGGCGCCAGGGCTCGGTGTGCGAGGACTACGCCGCGATCGACTGCCCGGTCTATGCGGTCGGCGGCTGGGCCGACGGCTACACGA
>CAZQYK010000154.1:0-3479 GCA_964597285.1 uncultured Spirochaetales bacterium | reverse complement strand
TGCGCTTCAGGATGTCGTCGGAGATCACGACGGGCTCGTGCGCGGGCCGCTCGGCGGCCGCCGCGGCGGCCCAGGCCGTCGCGAGCGCGAGCGCGGCGAGCGCGCGGATCAGCGGGTGGGTCGCGTTCATGGCTCGGTCCTCCGTTCCTCGTGCGCTCCGCTCCTCAGTCGAGGACCGTCAGCGCGCTCTCTACGATCACGACGTCGAGCGTCGCGTCGTCGGGGTCGAGGTCGGCGCTCGCGGTGGCGCGGAAGCTGCCGTTCGGCCGGCCGCCGAGGTCCCAACGCGAGAGCGTGTAGGTGTAGATCGGCCCCTGATAGGCGCCGTCGGGGCGCGGCGCGCCGCCGTCGAGCTCGAACGCGAGCGCGGCGAAGCTGTCGGAGTACTCGCGCTCGGTCGCGTAGTGGAGCGTCTGCGCGTCGTGGATCGCGCGCAGCCCGTACAGCGCCTCGGTGCGCCGCGCCTTGTAGACGCCGCGCAGGTAGGTCGGCAGCAGCGCGCCGGCGAGCGTCAGCGCGATCAGCAGCGACACCACGAGCTCGATCGCGGTGAAGCCCGCGCGGCGGCGGCCGCGTCGGGCGCGGCAGGACGGGGGGTGGGGTCGCATGCGGCGGAACTCCTCGGCGCTCCCCGTGCGCTTCGACATCCGAGCGGCGCGTCTTGAGCCGCGCGGCGCGCCTGCGCGCGGCGCTGCCGGCGGTCTGCCGCTGCACTGCGCCGGCGCTGCCGCCCCGCGGGCCCGGACGCGCATCGCGCTACCCTCGCGCCGCCCGGCGCGGCCGGCGGGAGGCGCGCGTCCAGCAGGAGTGGAACGATGCCCGATTGCGTGATCTCGGGGACCGGCCTCTGGCATCCGCCGGAGAGCATCTCGAACGCCGAGCTCGTCGCGTCGCTCGCGACCGCGACCGAGCGCTGGAACCTCGAGCACAAGGGCGAGATCGAGGCCGGCCGGCTCGAGGCGCGCGACCTGCCGAACGAGCGCTTCATCGTGAAGGCCTCCGGCGTCGAGCGCCGCTACGTCGTCGACAAGCGCGGCGTGCTCGACCCCGAGCGGCTGCGGCCCCACCTGCGCACGCGCGGCGAGGACGAGCCGTCGATCCAGTGCGAGATCTCGGTCGCCGCGATCCGCGAGGCGCTCGACCAGGCCGGCCGCCGCCCCGACGAGGTCGACGCGGTGATCGTCGCCTGCTCGAACCTCCAGCGCGCGTACCCGGCGGTCGCGATCGAGGTGCAGCACGCGCTCGGCGCGACGGGCTGGGGCTACGACATGAACGTCGCGTGCTCGTCGGCAACCTTCGGCCTGCAGGCCGCCGTCGACGCGGTCGCGCGCGGCCAGGCGCGCTGCGCCGTCGTCGTGTGCCCGGAGCTGACGTCGGGCCACAACAACTTCGAGCTGCGCGACTACCACTTCATCTTCGGCGACGCGTGCACCGCGGCGGTCGTCGAGCCAGCCGACGCGTGCCGCGCCGACGGCGCATTCGAGGTTCTCGGCACGCGGCTGCGCACGCGCTTCTCGAACAACATCCGCAACGACTTCGGCTTCCTGAACGTCTGCGAGGACGATCCGCGCGCCCCGCACGAGCTGCTCTTCCGCCAGAACGGGCGCAAGGTGTTCCGCGAGGTGTGCCCGATGGTCGCCGAGCTGATCGTCGAGCACCTGCGCGACCTGGGCCTCGAGCCGGGCGCGCTGCGGCGGATGTGGCTGCACCAGGCGAACCTCGCGATGAACCAGCTGATCGCGAAGACCGTGCTCGGCCGCCCGTCGACGCCGGACGAAGCGCCGGTGATCCTCGACGAGTTCGCGAACACGAGCTCGGCGGGCTCGGTGATCGCCTTCCACCGCCACCGCTCGGACCTCGCGCCCGGTGACCTCGGCGCGATCTGCTCGTTCGGCGCCGGCTACTCGATCGGCAACGTCGTGGTGCGGAGGTGCTAGCGGCGGGTGCCGTCCGCTAGCGCGGATCGAGCCGGATCGGCACCGCATCGCGTCGCCAGACGAAGCCGGAGAGCATGTCGAACGCGCCGTACTTGTCGCGGAAGAGTGCGTCGATGCGCTGGTGGCCCCCGGTGCCGTTCCACGGCACGGCGCGGTACGGGACGTCGCGGCCCGCGCGGCGCAGGATCACGTCGGGGTTGCGGCGCAGCGCCTTCAGCCAGAGCCGATCGGGCCGCTCGGCGCGGACCCAGACGACCGGCCCGTCGTCGTCGACGACGAAGACGCGCGTGTAGTGCTCCTGGATCGCGCCCCGCGTGTGGAGCGTCGCGACCTCGACGTTCGCCACGACCCAGTTCACGCTCCAGGCGCCGGCGCCGACGAGCAGCGCACACGCCAGGAATCCCCTGCGCACGGCCATCGGGGGCCCCCCTTCGCGCAGTCCGCCCCTCCGGATCGGCCGGACGCGGCCGCAGGCTTAGGGCTCGGGCGAGCGCGCCAGTCGGCGGGCGACCCAGGCGACGCCGTCGTCACGGGTGCCGATCTCGCCGGCGAGCTGTGCCTCGTAGCAGGCGTCGACCCAGCGCCCGAGGCGCGGGCCCGGGGCGAGGCCGAGCGGGATCAGGTCGCGCCCGCGCACGAGCGGGCGCGGCGCCGCGCGCGCGACGCCCTGCGCCCGCGCGCGCTCGAGCAGCCACGCACCGGCCGCGAAGGGCTCGTCGCGCGGCGGTCTTCCGGCGTGGTCGGCCGCCGCCACGCGCACCAGGCGGTCGATGCGGCCGACGCGGCGCGCGAGCCGGCGCACCGCCGCGTCGCCGACGCGGTCGCGCTCGCGGTGGAGCTGCGCCGGCGCCAGGTGGTGCGCGACCAGCGCGCAGACCTCGCGCACGACCGTGCGCTCGTCGGTCAGCCGCGCGAGGAAGCGCTCGGCGAGCTCGGCACCGAGCGGCTCGTGGCCGTGCGCCGTCACGCGGCCCTCGCGCACGCGCGTCGCCGCGGGCTTGCCGAGGTCGTGGCACAGCACCGCGAGCCCGACGATCCAGTCCTCGCGCGGGTCGCCGACGCGCGCCGCGGCGAACGCGTCGAGCGCGTGGCCCGTGTGCACCCAGACGTCGCCCTCGGGATGCCACTCCGGGTCCTGCGCGCAGCCGACCAGCGCCTCGAGCTCGGGGAAGTGGCGCAGCCAGCCCACGTCGCGCAGGAACGCGAGCCCGCGCGAGATCCGCTCGCCGCGCAGCAGCAGCTTGCGCCACTCGCCGCCGACGCGCTCGCGCGGCGCGTCGCCGGGCTCGAGCGCGCGGCACAGCGCCACGGTCTCGGACGCGGCGTCGAGCCCGAAGCGCGCGGCGAGCTGCATGCCGCGCAGCACGCGCAGCGGGTCCTCGGAGAAGCGCCCGGAGGTGTGGCGGAGCCGGCGCGCGTCGAGGTCGGCGCGACCGCCGTGCGGATCGATCCACTCGCCGCGCGCGAGGTCGCGCGCCAGCGCGTTGGTCGGGTAGTCGCGCCGCGCGCGCGCGGCGGCGCCCGGCCGCTCCGGCGCCGCGC
>CAZQYK010000153.1:0-2509 GCA_964597285.1 uncultured Spirochaetales bacterium | reverse complement strand
CTGCCGTGCCTCGCGGTGCTCGCGGGCCTGTGGTTCGCGGCGCCGTGGGCCGAGGGGCGCCGCGCGCGCGTGGCGCGCCGCCGGCGCGGCGGCGGCGGCGGCGGTCGCCGCGCTCTCGCTCGCGTCGCTGCACCGCGAGGTCGTGCCGCGGCTCCACGGCGCGCTCGGGACCTACCTCGAGGGCAACGTGAAGCTCGGCCGCGCGCTGCGCGAGCGCCACCCGCCGGACACGCTCGTCGCCGTCGCGTCGGCCGGCGCGATCCCCTACTACTCGGGCCTCCCGGCGATCGACATGTACGGCCTCAACGACCGGGCGATCGCGCGCGGGCCCTTCCCCGATCCGATCGGCGGCCGGATCATGAAGTGGGACGTCGAGGCGGTGCTCGCGCGCGAGCCCGACCTGATCGCGATCAACCGCGGCTACTTCCGCGCCGGCGACCCGCGCCTCGAGCGCGCTGCCCGCGAGCCGGGGCTGCTGGTCGCCGCGGCGATGGACCTCGCGCTGCTGCGCGCCGCGCTCGCGAGCGAGCGCTACGCGCTCGGCTTCGTGGAGTTCGACGACGGCTCGCGCTTCTACGTGCTCGAACGACGGCCGGCGAGACCCTAGGAGGCCGCCACGCCCGGCGCGCCCTTCACGCCCGGCGCGCTGTCGACCATCATCCCGGCCGCGCGCCACCGGGCCTCGGTGCGCTCGGTGATCAGCCCGAGGTTGCGCAGGTTCGGCACCACGGTGTGCATGTACGGCATGCTGTTCAGCGACGACCACTGCTCCATGCCGAGCATGCCGCGCGTGATCGCCTCGGGGTCGAGGCCGTACTTCGGACCGAGCGCGTGCAGCATGTCGAGCTGCTGGTTCGCGTTCAGCGCCTCGAGGATCGAGAAGGCCCAGTCCTCCATCCCGTCCTTCTCGGCGACGCTCGCGTCGCGCACCACGCGCCGCATCATCAGCACGCCGAAGGCGGCGTGGCGCGCCTCGTCCTGCTCGACGCGGCGCAGCGTCTCGACGAGCAGCGGGTTGCGGCACTCGCCGCGCAGCATGTCCATGATGCCCACCGCCATGCCCTCGAAGAGCGTCTGCATGCCGAGCGTCTTCTTCTGCGCGGTGTCGGCCTCGAGCAGAAGGTCGAGCAGCACCTTCAGCGTGCCGCCGATCGGGTGGATCGCGCCCATCTTGCGCTGCATGAACTTGCTGAAGGCCTCGATGTGGCGCGCCTCGTCGATCACCTGGCTCGCGGCGTACCACTTCTCGTCCATCTTGTCGCAGACGTTCGTCAGCTGGCCGCAGAGCTGGAGCGCGGCCTGCTCGCCGTGCAGCAGCTGCGAGAGCAGGTAGTTGATCTCGTCGAACGCGGCGGCCTTCTGCGTAGCCTCGTCGCGGCCCATCAGCTTCGTCGCCTGCGCGAGCAGCGACGCCTCCGGGTTGACGATGAACTCGTCGTTCGTGCACGGGGTCGACCAGTCGAGGTCGGTCTCGGCGTTCCACTGGTTGACCTTGCCCTTCTCGTACAGGCGGCGCAGCTCCTCGACCTCGCTGCCGTAGTTCCAGGTCCAGTTCAGCTGGAGCGGGACGTCGACGTCGAGGTCGCTGCGTAGCCGCGCGATCTCGCTCTCGTCGACGAACTCGATCACCTCGAACTCGCCGAAGCGCTTGCGGTGCTCCTGCATGAGCTTCTGCATCGTCGTTCCTCCTGTCCCGCTAGGTCGCGGGCGTGGGTTCGGGGCTCCGGAACAGTCCGTGGCGCAGCAGCGCGATCACCTCGCGCTTGCGCAGCGCCACCTCCTCGGCGCTGAAGAGCGGGCGGCCGAGCAGGCCCTCGCCGACCTCGGCCGAGGCGAAGTGGTAGACGGTCGCGCCGATCAGGGTCTGCAGCATGTGCGGCGCCGACACCGGGCGGAAGTCGCCGCTCTCGATGCCGCGGCGCACGAAGCGCTCGGCGTCGGCGAGGATCGACGCGAGCAGAGCCTCGGCGGCCTGCGACTCGGGCAGCGCCGAGTCCTCGCGCTCGAAGAGGCTGCGCAGCAGCAGGCGCGACACCGGCGGGTGCTCGGCGAGCGTGTCGATCAGGTCGCCGATCCAGCCCTCGAGCTGCTCGCGAGGCGAGCCGCTGCGCCGCAGCGCCGCGTCGAAGCGCTCGCGGATGCCGCGCAGCGCGCGCGCGAGCACCTCGAAGTAGAGCTGGTCCTTGCTCGCGAAGTGGTGGAAGAGCGACGACTTCGAGAGCCCGGAGGTCTCGGCCACCTCGCGCAGGCCGACGCCGGCGTAGCCGCGGCGCGCGAACAGCGCCTCGGCGACGTCGAGGATCTTGTCGCGGGAACTCTGGGGCTCGGGCATGCGCCGCTCCGCCGTGATCGAGCCGGGCCGACCGGGGCCGACCGCTCGGTCGGCTCGGCATCGAACCTGCCCGACCGATCGGTCGGACGCCAGCCGAACGTGAGCCCGCCCTCCCCGGCCGTGACCGGATCCGTCACGGCGGAGACCGATGCTTGCGGGGCTCCCCCAGGAGGTCCC
>CAZQYK010000152.1:0-7522 GCA_964597285.1 uncultured Spirochaetales bacterium | reverse complement strand
GGCAGCCGGGTCGCAGGGGTTCCGCAGGGCGTGGACGCGCTCGTCGAGAAGCACTTCGACGAGGAGCTCCAGCGCGCGATGAACGCCTCGCACCGCTATGCGGCGGTCGCGGCGATCGAGGCCTGGCGCGACGCGGGTTTCGCCCGCCCGAATCCGGGCGACGACGCAGTCGACTGGGACAGCGGCGCGGTGATCGGCACCGGCATCGGCGGGATGGACACGATCGGCTCGAGGGTGGTTCCGCTCACCGACGCGGGCAACGTCAGGCGTCTCGGCAGCACCGCGGTCGAGCAGGTGATGGCGAGCGGCGTCTCCGCGCGCGTGTCGGGCCTGCTCGCGCTCGGCAATCAGGTCACGACCAATTCGAGCGCGTGCAGCACGGGCGCCGAGGCGATCGCGATCGGTTTGGAGCGAATTCGCCGCGGACAGGCGGTGCGGATGCTATGCGGCGGCGCCGAGGGCGACAGCTACTACATCTGGGCCGGCTTCGACGCGATGCGCGTGCTGTGCCGCTCGCACAACGACGACCCCGAGCGGGCGTCGCGGCCGATGAGCGCGTCGGCCGGCGGCTTCGTCGCCGCGTCCGGCGCCGGCGTGCTGCTGCTCGAGAGCGAGCAGAGCGCGCGCGAGCGCGGCGCGCGCGTCTACGCGGAGGTCGGCGGCGCCGCCGGCAACTGCGGCGGCCACCGAGGCGGCGGCAGCATGACCGCGCCGAACCCCGACGCGGTGCAGCGCTGCATCGGGCTCGCGCTCGACGACGCCGGCGTCGGGCCCGCCGACGTCGGCGCGATCAACGGCCACCTCACCGCGACCGGCGCCGACGCGAAGGAGGTCGCCTCGTGGGCCGCGGCGCTCGGCGCGCGGCCGGGCGCGCTTCCGCCGATCACGTCGACGAAATCGATGATCGGCCATGCGCTCGGCGCCGCCGGCGCGATCGAGTCGGTCGCCTGCGTGCTGATGCTGACCGGCGGCTTCGTGCACCCGTCGATCAACTGCGAGGACGTGCACCCCGAGATCGAGCCGCACGCGGCATCGATCCCGCACGCCGCGCTCGAGCGGCCGGGGCTCGACGTCGTCGTCAAGGCCGGCTTCGGCTTCGGCGACGTCAACGCGTGTCTCGTTTTTCGCCGCCCGAGCGAGTGAGCCGGGCGGTCGGACGTCTTCGGACGAAGGAGGAGAGATGAACCGGGAAGAAGTGTTCGAGCAGGTGGTGAAGATCCTCACGCCCTACGTGAAGAACCAGGAGGCGCTCGATTCGGTGAAGCCGTCGACGCACATCCTCGACGAGCTGAAGGTGAACTCGGCGCGTCTCGTCGACGTGGTGCTCGAGTTCGAGGACGCCTTCGACATCGAGATCGCCGACGAGGACGTCGACGCGGTCGAGACCGTCGGCAACGCCGTGGATCTGATCGTCGCGAAGCTCGGCTAGTGACGGTCGACGCGGGGGGCGCGCTGCCGCGACGCGCGCGACTCGCGCTCCGCGTGCAGCGGGGCGTGGCGTTCGCGCTCTCGCCGCTGACGACGCTCGCGGCGCTGCTGCTGCTTCGCGGCTGGCTGCGGCTGCGCTTCGTCGACACGGCGGAGCTGCGCCGCGCGTACCGCGAGTCGCGCACCGCGGGGGGCGCTCCGCTGCTCGTCTGCGGCAACCACCTGACGATGATCGACTCCGCGCTGATCGCCTACGCCCTCGGCTCGCCGGCCTGGTACCTGCGCCACTTCGCCTCGCTGCCGTGGAACCTTCCCGACCGCGGGATCTTCGCGGCGCGTCCGTGGCAGCGCGCGCTGAGCTACGTCTACAAGTGCCTGCCGATCGCGAGGCGCGGCTCGCGCGGGCAGGTGGCCGAGACGCTCGAGCGCTTCGCGTGGCTGCTGCGGCGCGGCGAGGTCGGCCTCGTGTTCCCGGAGGGCGGGCGCAGCCGCAGCGGGCGCGTCGAGGTCGACGACGCGGCCTACGGCGTCGGCCGCGTGCTGAAGGCGGTGCCGGGCTGCCGGGTGCTGTGCGTCTACCTGCGCGGCGACGCGCAGCGGCGCTACAGCGGACTCCCGGCGCGCGGCGACCGGATCCGAGCGCGCATCGCCTGGCTCGAGCCGAAGAGCGAGCGCGGCGGCCTGCGCGCCTCGCGCGACGTCGCGCGCCAGATCCTCGCGCGCCTCGCCGAGCTCGAACGCGAGCACCTCGAGGCCTTCGCCCCGCCCGAGACGGCCGATGCGTACGCCTAGCGTGCCGATCCGCGAGCTGCGCTGCATCGGCATCGTCAACCGCGGCGAGGCCGCGCTGCGCTGCATCCGCACGGTCAAGGCGATGCGCGCGCGCGACGGCGCCGACCTGCGCTGTCTCGCGCTCTACACCGACGCCGACCGCGACGCGCCCGTCGTGCGCCACGCCGACGCGGCGCTGCGACTCGAGGCGCCGCGCGGCTCGGCGGTCGCGGCCTACCTCGACCGCGATCAGCTGCTCGCCGCGCTCGAGCGCGGCGGCGCCGACGCGGTCTGGCCCGGCTGGGGCTTCGTCGCCGAGGACGCCGCCTTCGCCGACCGCGTCGCGGCGGCCGGGCTCGCGTTCCTCGGGCCGTCGGGCGACGTGATGCGCGCGCTCGGCGACAAGATCGAGTCGAAGCGCGCCGCCGAGCGCGCCGGCGTCCCGGTGATCCCGTGGAGCGGCGGCGCCGTCGCCGACGTCGCGGCGGCGCGCGAGCACGCCGAGCGCATCGGCTTCCCGCTCGTGATCAAGGCGAGCGCCGGCGGCGGCGGGCGCGGCATCCGCGTCGTCGAGCGGGCCGCGGAGCTCGCTGCGGCCTTCGAGAGCGCACGCGCCGAGGCGCGCTCGGCCTTCGGCGACGACCGCGTGTTCCTCGAGCAACGGCTGCGGCGCGGGCGGCACATCGAGGTGCAGATGGTCGCCGACGCGCACGGCACGGTCTGGGCGCTCGGCTGCCGCGACTGCTCGGTGCAGCGCCGTCACCAGAAGATCCTCGAGGAGGCGCCGCCGCCGGGCCTCGACCCCGCCGTGCAGCGCGAGCTGATGGACGCCGCGGTGCGGCTCGTGCGCAGCGTCGGCTACGTCGGCGTCGGCACCGTCGAGTACCTCGTCGCCGACGGCGCGGTCGCGTTCCTCGAGGTGAACCCGCGCCTCCAGGTCGAGCATGGCCTGACCGAGGAGCTGACCGGGACCGACCTCGTCGAGCTCCAGATCCGGATCGGGCGCGGCGAGGCGCTGCCGGCCGAGCCGCCGCCGAGCCACGGCGCAGCGATCGAGGCGCGCATCTGCGCCGAGGACCCGGAGGCCGACTTCCTGCCCTCGCCCGGCCGCATCGCGCGCTTCGACCCGGCGCTCGGCCCCGGCGTGCGCATCGACACCGGCGTCACCGCCGGCTGCAGCGTGCCGCCCGATTTCGACTCGCTCGTCGCGAAGGTGATCGCGGTCGGCGGCTCGCGCGAGCAGGCGCGCGCGCGGCTCGCCGCGGCGCTCGCCGACTTCGAGCTCGTCGTCGCCGGCGGCGCGTCGAACAAGGGCTACCTGCTCCAGCTCGTCGAGAGCGAGCGCTACCGGCGCGCCGACTTCGACACCGAGTGGCTCGACCGCGAGATCGCGCTGCGCGCCGGCTCGCAGGAGTTCGCGGTCGAGGCGCTGTGCGCGGCCGCGGTGCTCGGCTACCAGCGCCGCCGCGACGAGGCGCGCCACGAGCTGCTCGCCGACCCGAGCCACCTCGGCCCCGGCTCGGTGCCGGCGTCGACCGGACAGCGCATCGACCTGACGCAGCGCGGCGAGTCGTACCGCCTGCACGTCTACGCGATCGGCGCGTGGCGCTACCGCGTGCACCTCGACGGGCGCGTGATGGCGGTGGCGCTGCGCAGCGACGGGCCGCACCGCGGCAGCCTCGAGATCGGCGGCCGCACGCTGCGTCTGCTCTACGACGTCGACGAGCAGGGCCTGCGCGTCGAGGTCGAGGGGCGCCCGTACCGCTTCGCGACCGGCGCCGCGGGCCAGGTGCGGGCCGGCACGCCGGCGATGGTCGTCGCGATCGACGTCGCGGCCGGCGACCGCGTCGATGCGGGCCAGCGCCTCGGCCGCCTCGAGGCGATGAAGATGGAGATCGGCTTCGACGCGCCGATCGGCGGGCGCGTGAAGGAGGTGCTCGTCCATGCGGGCCAGCAGGTCGCGGCGGGCGACCTGCTGCTCGCGATCGAGCCCGACGCCGAGGCGGCGCGCGGCGACGCGGTGCGGATCGGGCTGCGCGGCGAGCCCGACCCGCTCGACACCTTCTTCGCCGCCGACCGCACGGCGCCCGACCTGCGCGGCGCCGAGGCGGCGCCGCCGGCCGAGCGGAGCGCGGCGATGCGCGCCGCGCGCGAGGAGATCCGCCGCGTGCTGATGGGCTACGACGTCAACCCGGAGCGCGGCGAGAAGCTCGCGGCCGTCCTCGAGGCGCCGCTGCCCGAAGGCCTGTCGGAGGGCTTCCGCTGGGAGCTCGCCGAGGTGCGGCGCGAGCTCGTGCTCTTCGCCGACATCGAGCAGCTCTTCAGCCGCGCGCCGCTGCCGCGCCCGTCGGGCGAGCCCGGTCCGTCGAGCCGCGCGATCCTGCTCGACGCCGTGCGGCGCTACCGCGAGGGCGGCGCGTGGCTGCCGGAGCCCTTCCGCGCGAACCTGCTGCGCGCACTGTCGCACTACGACGTCGGGTCGCTCGAGCCGGTCGACGCGCTCGAGCGCGCGCTGCTGCGCCTGCTCGCGAGCCAGCCGGCGCCGGATCTGCGCCGCCGCCTCGTGCTCGGCTGCCTCGCGCGCGTGTACGCGCTCGCGGCCAGCGGCATCCACCTCGGCGACGACCGCGGGCTCGACGAGGTGCTGGCGCGGATCGCCGGCCTGCGCGGCCTCGTGTCCGACGCGCTCGCCGACCTCGCGCTCGAGGCGCGCTACGCGATCTTCGAGGGCCCGCGCCTCGAGACGCAGGCAGAGCGCACGACGAAGGAGGTCGAGGCGTGGCTCGCCGCGGCCGAGGCGCGCGTGACACACCCGCCGGAGTCCGTGCTCGCGCACCTCGCGAGCGCGCCGCGCGCGGTGTTCGACCGGGTCGGGCGCTGGCTCGACGACTCGGACTCGCGGCGCCGCGCGGTCGCGGTCGCGGCGCACGTGCGGCGGCTCTACGCGCACCAGCGCCCGGTCGCGCACACGTCGGGCGTCGTCGGCACCGTCCACGTCGAGCGGCTCGACCTGCGCGGCGAGCGCGTCGTGCTCGGCAGCGTCGCGCAGCCCGGCGCGCTCGCGCCGACGCTCGAGCGGCTCGGGCGCGCCGCGAGCGCCGCCGCGGTGCGCGCGCCGACGCGACGCGTGCACGCGATCGAGCTGCTGGTGCCGGTCGCCAGCGCGGCGACGACCGGCGAGGTCACCGAGGCGGTCGCGCCGCTGCTCGGGCCGGCGCTCGCCGCCGAGCGGCTGACGCTGACGCTGCTCGCCCCCGGCGAGCCCTCCCACCACCTGACCTTCGCGCGCGTCACCGGAACCGGCGACCCGTCGCTGCGCGCGCGCGACGACCTGCACGGCATCCACCCGGAGACGGCCGCGCGGATCGACCTCGACCGCCTGCGCGAGTTCGAGGTCGAGCGGCTCGACGCGCCCGAGGACCTGTACTGCTTCCACCTGCGCAGCCCCGAGATCCCCGGCGACGAGCGGCTGATGCTCTTCGCCGACGTGCGCGGCCGCTCGCCCGACGACGCCGACGGGCACGAGGCCAGCCTGCACGTCGCGGCCTTCGAGCGCGACTTCTTCGAGGCCGCCCGCTGTCTGCGCAACCACCTGCAGATGCGCGATCCGCGGCGGCGGCTGCAGTGGAACCGCCTGATGCTCTTCGCGACGCCGTCGGTGTACCTCGAGCGCGAGCTCGTCGAGTCGCTCGCCCGGCGCCTGTACCCGGCGACGCGGCACCTCGGGCTCGAGAAGGTCGTCGTGCGCCTCAACGTGCTCGACCGCACCGCGCCCGAGGCGCCGGCGCGGCCGGTCGAGATCGTGTTCGCCGACCCGACCGGCAGCCGTCTCGAGGTCACCTGGCGCGAGCCGCACCGCGAGCCCTTCGAGCCGGCGCAGAGCTACGAGCGCAAGGTCGTCGAGGCGCGGCGACGGCGCCTCGTCTACCCGTACGAGATCGTCCGCATGCTGACCGGCGCGCCCGGCAGCGTCGACATCGGCGGCGACCAGGCGCTGCCGGCCGGGAGCTTCGAGGAGTACGACCTCGACCCCGCCGCGGCGGCGCCGCGCGCGGTCTCCGTCGCCGGGCGCCCGCCGGCCCGGAACGCGAGCGCGATCGTGTTCGGCGTCATCTCGACGCCGACCGAGGTCGTGCCCGAGGGCATGCGGCGCGTGCTGATCCTGTCGGACCCGACGCTCGGCATGGGCTCGCTCGCGGCCGCGGAGTGCGACCGGATCGTCGCGGCGATCGACCTCGCCGAGGCCGAGTCGCTGCCGGTCGAGTGGGTGCCGGTGTCGAGCGGCGCGCGCATCGCGATGGACAGCGGCACCGAGAACCTCGACGCCACCGCGCGCGTGGTGCGCCGCATCGTCACCTTCACCGAGGCCGGCGGCTCGATCCACGTGATCGTGCAGGGCGTGAACGTCGGCGCGCAGAGCTACTTCGACGCGCTCGCGACGATGCTGATCCACACGCGCGGCGTGCTGATCATGACGCCGGGCGCCGCGATGGTGCTGACCGGACGCGCGGCGCTCGCCGCTTCGGGCTCGGTCTCGGCCGAGGACGAGGTCGCGATCGGCGGCTACGAGCGCGTGATGGGCCCGAACGGGGAGGCGCAGTTCCTCGCGCGCAATCTCGCCGAGGCCTACGCGATCCTCTACCAGCACTACCGCTACGCCTACGTCGTGCCGGGCGAGGGACGCCCGCGTCCGCTGCCGACGAGCGACCCGCGCGAGCGCGCGGTCACCGACTTCGAGACGCGCCTCGCGCCGGGCCACGAGTTCTCGCGCATCGCCGGGATCTTCGACCCCGTCGAGAACCCCGAGCGCAAGCGTCCGTTCGCGATGCGGGCGCTGATGGACGCGCTCGTCGACCGCGACCACGGACACCTCGAGCGCTGGCGCGGCTGGCAGGGGGCCGAGACGGCGATCGTCTGGGACGCGCGGCTCGGCGGCCACGCGATCGGCCTGATCGGGATCGAGAGCCGCAACGTCGACCGCGGCGGCGACCACCCGGCCGACGGCCCCTCGGCGTGGACCGGGGGCACGCTCTTCCCGAGCTCGAGCAAGAAGGTCGCGCGCGCGCTGAACGCGGCGAGCGGCGTGCGGCCGGTCGTGATCCTCGCGAACCTCTCCGGCTTCGACGGATCGCCCGAGTCGATGCGCAAGCTGCAGCTCGAGTACGGCGCCGAGATCGCGCGCGCGGTCGTGAACTTCCGCGGGCCGATGTTCTTCGTCGTCGTCTCGCGCTACCACGGCGGCGCGTACGTCGTGTTCTCGCGCACGCTGAACGACCACCTCCACGCCTCCGCGCTGACCGGCGCGTTCGCCTCGGTGATCGGC
>CAZQYK010000151.1:0-4101 GCA_964597285.1 uncultured Spirochaetales bacterium | reverse complement strand
GGCGAAGCGGCGCGCCGCGAGGGCCTTCGGGGCCATGCTTCCGGCTTCGAGCTCGAGCTCCGCGAGCTGGCGCGGCGCAAGCGCGCGAATCCGCCGCTTCACCGGCTCGGGCCAGTCGGCGTAGATCCCGTCGACGTCGGTGAGCAGCAGCAGCGCGTCGGCCCCGAGGCGCGAGGCGAGGAGCGCCGCCGAGAGGTCCTTGTCGATCACCGCCTCCACGCCGTGGAGCGCCCCGCGCGAGTCGCGGACGACCGGAATCCCGCCGCCTCCGCCGCAGACGACGACGACGCCGAGCTTCACCAGGATCTCGATCGTGCGCAGCTCGCGGATGCCGCGCGGCTCGGGCGAGGCCACCCTCCGCCGCAGCCCGCCGTCCTCGTCCGCCATCCGCCAGCCGTACTCGGCGGCGAGGCGGCGCCCTTCCGCCTCGTCGTAGACCGGGCCGATCGGCTTCGTGGGCTCCTCGAAGGCGGGATCGTCGGAGTCGACCTCGACCTGCGTGAGCAGCGTCGCGACGTCGCGGCCCGGCAGGAGGTTGCCGAGCTCCTGGTCGATCCAGTAGCCGATCATGCCCTCGGTCTCGGCGTCGAGGACGTCGAGCGGGACGCGGCCCCTCGCGCGCGCCAGCTGCCCCACCTGGGGCCCGTTGCCGTGCGTGACGACGAGCTCGTGGTGCTGCGCGATGCGCGCCAGCGCCCGGACCGCGCTCGCGACGGCCGCGCACTGGTGCTCGACGTCGGGCGGATCGCCGGGGCGCAGCAGTGCGTTTCCTCCGAGCGCTGCGACCACGTACAACGAGTCACCTCCGGGCGGTCGTCGGGGCTATTCTAGACCCATGGCCGGCGACGCGCGCGATCCGGAGGCTCGCGGCCCCGCCGTGATCCGCACCCACAAGCGCGGCATCTGGCTCCTGAAGAATCCGGCGACGAACAAGGGGACCGCGTTCACGCCGGAGGAGCGCGAGCGCTTCGGGCTGCACGGGCTGCTGCCGCGGACGGTGCAGACGATCGAGCAGCAGGTGGAGCTCGCGCTCGAGCACGTGCGCGCGAAGTCCGACGACCTCGAGAAGTACATCGGTCTCGCGGGCCTGCTCCACCGCAACGAGGTGCTCTTCTACCGCGTGCTGGTCGAGCACCTCCAGGAGCTGATGCCGATCGTCTACACGCCGACGGTCGGGGAGGCGTGCCAGCGCTTCAGCCACATCGCGCGGGACATGCGCGGCATCTGGCTCACGCCGGCAGACCTCGGGCACTTCGCCGACCGCCTGCGCAACTACCCCTACCAGGACATCCGGCTGATCGTCGTCACCGACAACGAGCGCATCCTGGGTCTCGGCGACCAGGGCGCCGGGGGCATGGGGATTCCGGTCGGCAAGCTCGCGCTCTACGTCGCCGCAGCCGGCATCCATCCCTCGAAGGTGCTGCCGGTCAGCCTCGACGTCGGAACGAACAACGCCGAGCTGCTGGGCGATCCGCTCTACGTCGGCCACCGGGCTCGGCGGATCGGTGGGGACGCGTACGACGCCTTCGTCGAGGAGTTCGTCGAGGCCGTGCGCGAGGTGTTCCCCCGCGCGCTCGTGCAGTGGGAGGACTTCGACCGGCGCAACGCCTTCCGGATCCTCGAGCGGTACCGCCGGCGCCTCCCGTCGTTCAACGACGACATCCAGGGCACCGCGGCCGTCGCCGTGGCGGCGGTGCTGGCCGGGCTGCGCGTCACGAAGCAGCCGATCGAGGAGCAGCGCGTGGTCTTCATCGGGGCGGGCGAGGCCTGCACCGGTATCGCGCAGCTGCTCGAGGCCGCGATGCGCGAGGCCGGCGCGTCGCCGGAGGCGATCCGCGCATCGCGCTTCGCATTCGATCGCCGCGGCCTGCTCCGGGAGGGCGAGCACGACGAGCCGCACAAGCACACGCTCGCAGCACCCCGCGACGTGCTGGCGCGGCACGGACTCGACGGGGTCGAGGCGCCCACGCCCGAGGAGGTGATCCGCCGCGTGAAGCCCGGCATCCTGATCGGCGCCTCCGCGACGCCGGGCACGTTCCGGCGGGCGATGATCGAGGAGATGGCGCGCCACGTGGAGCGGCCGATCGTGATGCCGCTGTCGAACCCCACCAGCAAGGCCGAGTGCTCGGCGCAGGAGGCGATCGCCTGGAGCGGCGGGCGCGCGCTGGTCGCGACCGGGAGCCCCTTCGCCGACGTCGTGCACGACGGCCGTCGACACGTGATCGGCCAGGCCAACAACGTCTTCGTGTTCCCCGGCGTCGGCCTCGGTGCCGCGCTGGCCGAGATTCGCGAGGTGGACGAAGCGGTCTTCCTCGTCGCGGCCCGTGCGCTGGCCGACTGCGTCGGCGACGAGCGTCTCCGTCGCGGAGCGCTCGTGCCCGACGTATCGGAGCTGCGGAGGGTCAGCGCGCGGGTCGCCGCGGCCGTCGTGCGCGACGCGAGCGAGCGGGGCCTGGGCCGCGCGTTCGCCGACGACGAGGTCGAGTCCGCCGTCGCCGCCGCCAGCTGGTACCCCGACTACGTGCCGATCGAGCCCGCCTGAGTCGAGCCCGGCGAAGCCGAACGCGGAGCGAGGGCATGGCCCGAGCGGAGTCGAAACCGTGCCCTCCCGGCAGCCGCTTCACCCGATGCCGCGGGGCGTCGTAACGTCCGGGTGTACCCTACGAGGAGACCATGGAACCGGGCCTCTGGGAGCACCAGCCGCTGCACGCGGCGCTCGAGGCGGTCGGCGCGGTCGTCGCGCTGCTCGTCGCGTGGCTGCTGATCGCGCTCGAGCGGCGCGGCGAGGGCACGAGCGCGAACCCGCAGGTGGTCGGCGCGCTGATCGGCCTCGGCCTGCTCGACGCGTTCCACGCCGCGACGCCGCCCGGCAACGCCTTCATCTGGTTCCGCAGCACCGCGTCGCTCGCCTGCGGCGCGCTCGCGATGCTCGTGTGGCTGCCGCGCCGCTGGTTCGGCGGGGCGTTCGCGTGGCCGGTGGTCGTCTTCGCGGCGGTGGCGGCCTTCGGCGGCGCCTCGCTCGTCGCGCGCGACGCGCTGCCGCCGATGCTCGAGCGAGGGCGGCTCTCGGACCTCGCGGTGGCGCTGAACCTGCTCGGCGGCAGCCTGATCGTGCTCGGCGGCGTGCGCCTCGGCCTGCTGTGGCGCCACACCAGGCGCCCCGACGACCTGCTCTTCCTCGGGCTCGCCACGGCCGCCGGCAGCTCGGCGATCACGCTCGCGCACTCGGCGCTGTGGAGCGATGCGTGGTGGGTGGCGCACTGGCTGCGCTTCGGCGCGAACCTCGGCGGGCTGTGGCTCGTCGCGCGCACCGACGCCCGGCTGCAGGCGAAGGCCGAGCGCGCCGCGCACGCGCTCCAGGATCTCAACGCCTCGCTCGAGCAGCGCGTCCGCGCGCGCACCGAGGAGCTCGAGGTCGCGCGCGATGCCGCGCGCGCGGCGAGCCGCGCGAAGAGCGCCTTCCTCGCGAACATGAGCCACGAGATCCGCACGCCGCTGAACGCGGTGATCGGTCTCACCGACGTCGTGCTGCGCAGCGACCTCAGCGAGGCCCAGCGCGACCACCTGCACACGGTGATGGCCTCCGGCGCGTCGCTGCTCCAGGTCATCAACGACATCCTCGACTTCTCGAAGATCGAGGCCGGCAAGATGGAGATCGAGCACGTCCCCTTCGACCTCGAGGACGCGATCTGCGACACGCTGAAGCTGCTGGCCGTGCGCGCGCAGGGCAAGCGCCTCGAGCTCGCGTGCCTGATCGGCCCCGAGGTGCCGCTCGAGGTGATCGGCGACCCGGTGCGCGTGCGCCAGGTGCTGACGAACCTCGTCAGCAACGCGATCACCTACACCGAGCGGGGCGAGGTGATGGTGCGCGTCGGACGCGAGATCGAGCGCGGCGACCTGCACGTGTCGGTGCTCGACTCCGGCGTCGGCTTCGACGCGGCGCAGCTCGAACGGCTGTTCGAGTCCTTCGAGCAGGCCGACGGCTCGTCGACGCGGCGCTACGGCGGCACCGGCCTCGGGCTCAGCATCTGCCGCGAGCTGGTGCGGCTGATGGGCGGCGACATCCGCGCCGAGAGCGAGCCCGGCGTCGGCAGCGTGTTC
>CAZQYK010000150.1:0-2916 GCA_964597285.1 uncultured Spirochaetales bacterium | reverse complement strand
ACGTCCACCCGAAACGCTTCCGCAAGCTCGTCGACGTCGCGTTCGGCCGCACGCGGCAGAGCGAGAGCGGCGTCTTCCCGGGCCTGCCGCGCACCCACGTCGACCACCACACCTGTCACGCGGCGAGCGCGTACTACCCGTCGGGCTTCGACGAGGCCGAGGTCGTCACGGTCGACGGCGTCGGCGACACCTACAGCGCGCGCGTCTTCCACGCCGCGCGCGGGCGCCTCACGCCGGTCGCCGAGCGCTTCCACACCGCGTTCCCGCTCGGCCACGACTACGAGTACCTGACCGCGATGCTGGGCTTCCATCCCCACCGCCACGCGGGCAAGGTCACCGGCCTCTCGGCGCACGGCTCGCGCGACGAGCGGCTGCTGCGGAGCCTCGAGCAGTGGCTCGCGCAGGTGTGGTCGGCGCGCGCCGGCCGCCCGTACTTCTTCATGCTGCACTCGACCCACGGCTCGACCGAGGGCGACCCGGCCTTCGACGCGGCACTGCGCGAGCTGCGCGAGATCCGCCGCACCCGCTTCGGCGACTGGTCGAACCCCGACCTCGCGTGGGCGATCCAGCACCTGCTCGAGCGCGACGTCACGCGGCTGATCGAGGAGACCGTGCCGCACATCGACGGGCAGCCGATCTGCCTCGCCGGCGGCGTGTTCGCGAACGTGAAGCTGAACAAGCTCGTCCTCGAGATGGGCTTCGGGTCGATCTTCGTGCAGCCGGCGATGGGCGACGGCGGGCTCGCGTACGGCGCGCCACTGGCGAAGCTCGCCGAGGAGCGCGGCGCGCTCGCGCCCTACCGGCTCGAGTCGGTCTACCTCGGCCCCGACTACGACGAGGCCGAGATGCTCGCGGCGATCCGCGCCGAGGGCCTCGACGCGCGCCGTCACGACCCGGTCGAGCCGGTGATCGCCGAACTCTTGGCCCAGGGGCGCGTCGTCGCGCGCTTCGACGGGCGCATGGAGTTCGGCCCGCGCGCGCTCGGCAACCGCTCGATCCTCTACCACTGCGCCGACGCGACCGTGAACGACTGGCTCAACCGGCGCCTCGACCGCACCGAGTTCATGCCCTTCGCGCCGGCGACGCTCGCCGAGGAGGCGCACGCGAGCTTCACCGGCCTGCGCGGCGCCGAGCACACGGCCGAGTTCATGACGATCACGTCCGACTGCTCCGAGGAGTTCAAGCGCCGCTGCCCGGCGGCGGTGCACGTCGACGGCACCGCGCGCCCGCAGCTCGTGCGCGCCGAGACGAACCCGTCGTTCCACGCGATCCTGCGCGCCTACCGCGAGCTCACCGGCGTCGGCACCGTCGTGAACACCTCGTTCAACATGCACGAGGAGCCGATCGTCTGCACGCCGCAGGACGCGGTGCGCGCCTTCGTGCGCGGCCACCTCGACTACCTGGCGATCGGCCCCTTCGTCGTCGAGAACCCGTCGCTCGGGCCGGTGGTCGGCGCGCCGCCGCGGCGCGCCGGCGCGCCCGGGTCGGCGCCGTGAAGGTCGCCGTCTTCGGGCTCGGCTATGTCGGCTCGGTCACCGCGGCCGCGCTCGCGCGCGACGGGCACGAGGTCGTCGGCGTCGACGTCGCGGCGCCGAAGCTCGAGGCGATCGAGGCCGGCCGCGCGCCGGTGCTCGAGCCCGGCCTCGACGCGCTCGTCGCCGACGCGGTCGCCGCGGGCCGGCTGCGTGCCACCGACGACCCGGCCCGCGGGCTCGAGGGCGCCGACGCGTCGCTCGTCTGCGTCGGCACGCCGAGCCGCCCCGACGGCTCGCTCGACCTCTCCTTCGTGCGCCAGGTGGCGCAGCAGATCGGCTCGAAGCTCCAGCTCGCGGCCGACGGCCACCGCGTCGTCGTGCGCAGCACGGTGCTGCCGGGCAGCACGCGCGGCGTCGTGATGCCCGAGGTCGAGCGCGCGTCGGGCCGGCCCGCCGGCGACGGCTGGGACGTCTGCACGAACCCCGAGTTCCTGCGCGAGGGCTCGTCGCTGCGCGACTACGACGCGCCGCCGCGCATCCTCGTCGGCGAGCGCACGCCCGGCGGCGGCGCGCCGGTGCTCGCGCTCTACGCCGGCGTCGACGCGCCGCGCTTCTCGGTGCCGCTCGAGGTCGCCGAGGCGATCAAGTACACCGACAACGCCTTCCACGCGCTGAAGGTGACCTTCGCGAACGAGGTGGCGCGCGTCTGGGAGGCCGCCGGCGCCGAGCCGGCCCGCGTGATGGAGATCGTCGCGCAGGACACGAAGCTCAACGTCTCGCCGGTCTACCTGAAGCCCGGCTTCGCGTTCGGCGGCTGCTGCCTGCCGAAGGACCTGCGCGCGCTCGTGGCGGCCGCGCGCGACCGCAACGTGCGCATCCCGATGCTCGACGGCGTGCTCGCGTCGAACGAGGTGCCGGTCGAGGAGGCGCTGCGCGCGGTGCTCGCGACCGGCGCGCGCCGCGTCGCGCTGCTCGGCCTCGCGTTCAAGCCCGGCACCGACGACCTGCGCGAGAGCCCCTTCCTCGCGCTCGCGAAGCGCCTGATCGGCGAGGGCCTCGAGCTGGCGATCCACGACCCGCAGGTCCTGCTCGCGCGCCTCGTCGGCTCGAACCGGGCCTTCCTCGAGCGCTCGCTGCCCCACATCAGCCGCCTGCTCGCCGCGAGCGTCGACGAGGCCGTCGCCGGCGTCGACCTCGTCGTCGTCGGCCACGCGGTCGCCGTGACCGCGCGCGACGACGAGTGGCGGGCCCAGGGGAAGCACGTCCTGCGCCTGACATGAAGCTGCTGGTGGTCAGCGCGCGGCCGCCGTGGCCGCCGACCATGGCCGACGCGATGACCGTCGACCGCCTGGTCCGCTACCTGGCGGGCCGCGGCCACACGGTCGACCTGGCCTGCTTCGTCGAGAGCGCGGCCGACGAGCGCGTGCTGCGCGAGGGTCTC
>CAZQYK010000149.1:0-6954 GCA_964597285.1 uncultured Spirochaetales bacterium | reverse complement strand
TGGTCGCGCTGCCGGCCGCCGCGGCGGGGCTCCTCGCCGCGCGGCACACGCGCGCGTTCGTGCCGGTCGCGGCCGCGCTCGCGATGGGCCCGGCGCTCGCGCGCGCGCGGCCGCGCGGAAACGAGTGGGCGTACGCGCGCTACCTGCTGCCGGGCCTCCCCTTCGCGCTGATGCTGCTCGGCTGGCTGTGGTGCGAGCTCGCTCGGCGGCTGCGCGCGCCCCCGCTCGCAGCGCTCGCGCTCGGCGCGGCCGCGGTGACGGGCGCGTTCGCCGTCGGGCCGTACGGGCCGCTGCGAACCGACGACGGCCCCTTCGCGAACTCGTACCTGAGCCTGACCGGCCTTCCGGCCTTCGACGTGCCGTGGGACGGCGCGCCGCCCTTCTACGCGCGGCTCGCACAGGAGACCGGCCCCTTGCGCGTGCTCGAGGTGCCCGAGCTCTGGGACCAGGGCCGCGCGCTCTACCGCAACTACTACCTCCAGCACCGCCACGCGGTCGGCATCGGCTTCGTGCGCCAGCCGCTGCTCGACGGCATGCGCGGCCCCGTCGCGCAGCCGCTGCGCACCGACCCGGAGGGCTGGGACGTGCTGATCCTGCACCGCGACGTGCTGCGCGAGATCGAGCGCTACTGGCGATTCGTCTACGAGCACGCGTGGCCGGCGCAGCGCGACCCGGAGCGCGAGCCCTTCATGCGGCGCCAGCACTTCCTCGCGGTGCCGCCGCCGCCGCCGCCGCGCGAGCTCGAGGCGCGCTGGCGCGAGCGCTACGGCGAGCCGGTGTACGAGGACGCCGACATCGTGGTATGGAGACCCTGAGAGACGGGGGGGGGACGCGCGCGTGAAGAGGCTGCTGAAGGTCGCGGGGATCGGGATCGGCGCCGTCGCGGCGCTGGTCGTCGCGGCGTTCGCCGTGGCGTGGGTCGCGACCGCGCCGCCCGCGATGCCGGCCGACACCGAGACCGGACGGCGCCTCGCGCCGGGCCCGCACGCGGTCGGCCTCTCGGAGCTCGTCTGGGTCGACGGCTCGCGCCCGACGCCGCCGAACGGCGACCACCCGGGCTCGGCCGAGCGCCGCCTCGCGGTCGCGCTGTGGCACCCGGTCGACGCGGCGGGCTCGCACCCCCTTCTCGTCTACAACCACGGCTTCATGTCGACGCGCCACGGCGGGCGCTACCTCGCCGAGCACCTCGCGAGCCACGGCTACGTCGTCGTCGCGGCGGACTTCCCGCTGACGCACTTCGGCGCGCTCGGCGGCCCGAACGTCGCCGACGTGCGCAACCAGCCCGGCGACGTTTCGTTCCTGATCGACCGCGCGCTCGCGCTCGGCGGCGCCGAGCGACCCTTCGCCGGCTCGGTCGACCCCGAGCGCATCGGCGTCTTCGGCCTCTCGCTCGGCGGCATGACGACGAGCCTCGTCGCGTTCCACCCCGGGCTGCGCGACCCGCGGCTGCGCGCCGCCGTCTCGATCGCCGGCCCCGGCGCTCCGTTCACGGCGCGCTTCTACGAGCACGCCGATCTCCCCTTCCTGATGGTGGCCGGCACCGCCGACGCGATGATCGACTACGACGCGAACGCCGCGCCGCTGCCCGCGCGCCTCCGGCGCGGCGGGCTCGTGACGCTCGCCGGCGCGAGCCACGCCGGCTTCGACGACCTCGCGGCGGGTCCGCTGCGCGTGCTCGGCAACATGGACCGCCTCGGCTGCCGCAGCCTGCTCGCGAACCTCGACCTCGACGCCGATCCGAATCCCTTCGCCGAGATCGCCTCGCCGGAGCTCGGCGTCGTCGACCCGGGCGACGGGATGCTCCCGTGCCGGCGCCCGTACGACGCCGCGATGGCCGCGGGCCTCCAGCACCAGCTGACGACCGTCGCGCTGCGCGCGTTCTTCGACGCGCTCTTCGCCGCAGAACCGGCGGAGCGAGACGCCGCGGCCGCGTTCCTCGAGCGCACGCTGCCGGCCGAGCGCGCCGAGGTGAGCTACGCCGCGGCGCGTCTCGGGCCCTGAGCGGCCGCGGACCCCGCGGTCAAGTCCGCCGGAGTCCCGCCGATGGATAGCAGGGGATGGCGGTCGAGTCGGTCAAGGGGAGCCTCGTCGTCGGCGCCGCCGTCGCCGCGCGGCGTCTGCGCGACGCGGGGCGCGTCTCGCCCGACGCGCTCGAGGCGCGCCTGTCCGCCGGCGCGCTCGACCTCGTCGACCGCAAGATCGAGGTGGCGCGCTGGTACCCGGTCGCCGCGTTCTGCGAGCTGATCGAGCTCGCGTGGGAGGTCGACGGCCGGCGCGAGGTCGCGTACCTCGAGCGCCAGGGCGCCGAGTCGGCGAACCGGCTCTTCGAGACGAAGCGCTACCAGCAGCTCGAGTTCGCCGAGCGCTCGCGGCGCGTCGCGTCGCGCGAGCAGCTGATCCGCCAGACGCGGCTGATCACGACGATCACCGGGACCTTCTACGACTTCCTCGAGGTCTCGGTCGCGCTCGAGACCGACGGGCTGTGCATCGTCTACGGAAACGCCGGCGCGTTCGGCGAGCCCCTCGTCCACACGAGCGTCGGCTTCATGAACCAGATCAACCGCCGCCAGGGCTCGGAGCGCGTCTGGACCGGCGAGCGCGTGCGTCCCGACGAGGTCCGCTTCCGGATGCCGCTGCCGGAGCGGCTGACGGACACGGTCGCCCGCTAGCCCACCAGCTCGATCCGCGCGCCGTCGGGGTCGAGCACGAAGATCGCGCTCGCGCCGAGCTCCGGGTTGTCGATGCGGGTCTCGGCGAGCGCGCGGCCGCCGAGCGCGGCGAGGCGCGCGGCGACGGCGTCGACGTCGGCGACGCGCAGCGAGAGATGCGTCAGGCCGGTCGCGTTCATCGCGCGCGGCGCGCCGCCGGGGTCGGGCCGCGCCGCCGGCGCGCGGAAGTGCAGCAGCTCGAGACAGAAGCCGTCGCGCACCAGGTAGACCGCCTCGAGGCGCGTGTCGCGCAGGCCGAGCAGCGTGTCGCTGGGCTCGCCGGCGACCTCGAGGCGAGAGCGCTCGGCGAAGCCGAGCCCTTCGACGTAGAAGCGCAGCGAGCGCGCGAGGTCGGCGACGCAAAGGCCGAGGTGCGAGAAGCGCTCGACGCTCAAGCGGCCTCCGCTGCGGCGTCGAGGTCCGCGACGCACAGGCCGAGGTGCGAGAGGCGCTCGACGCTCACCCGGCGCTCTCGCCGTCCGGCTCGGGTGCGGCGCCGGGCAGCGGGCGCTCGCGGCACGCGCCGCCCTCGGCCGCGGCATAGTCCGACTCGTCGAAGCGGAGGCTGCGGTCGACGAAGACCGCGTACACCTCGCAGCGTTCGGCCGGCGACGCGAAGCGCTCGTCGCGCGCGACCTCGGCGACGAGCGCGTCCTCGCGCTCGATCTCCGACGACATGCGGATGCCGCCGTCGGCCTCGCCGTCGATCACCGCGAACTTCACGCCGTCGGGCGAGCGCGGGTTCCAGGCCTCCCAGAGCGGCAGGGCGCCGCCGCGCCCGCGGCCCGGCGCGCCGTCGTGCGCGAACGCGCCCCAGTACGACTGCATCGCCTCGGCGAGCCGCTCGGCGTCCGGCCGGTTCTCGTCGTCGAACACGAAGCGCGTCGCGGGGCCGAGGTCGAGGCGGCCGAGCAGGAACGGGATCTCGACGACGTGCGCCGCGCCGAGCAGCGCCGAGAAGTCGGCCCACAGCACGGTGGGCTCCTCGTCCCAGTCGAAGCGGTACGCGAACACGTCGCGCCGCTGCACGCGCGCCATCGCGCGCGCCGGCGCGTCGACGCCGGCCGCCTTCCACATGCGGCTCGTGTAGCCGGCGACGAGCTCGTAGTGGCGCTCGTCGGCCAGCCACAGCGGCAGGCCGAACACGCGGCGCACCGCTTCGTGGGAGAAGAGCAGGAAGAGCTTCTGCTCGTCGCGGTTGCTGCCGAGGATCGTCGGCACCCGGTTGTACGCGCCGGCGCCGAACGCGACCATCGGCTCGACGCTCGGCAGCACGCGGCCGTCGCGCACGAGGAAGGGGCCGCGGTACATCCCGGCGAAGCGCGACCCGTCGAAGGCGGAGAGCAGCTCGGCCGGGTCGGCGCCGCGCAGCAGCGCCTCGACCTCGGCGTCGGGCATCGCGTCGAGCCGGCGCCTGGCGGCCGCGCGGCTCTCGGCGCCGCGGCGGCGCAGCAGCGCGAGCGCGACCTCGCTCGAGCTGAACGCGTGCCCGGGCTCCGCGGCGTCGCGGTAGTTCTCGGCCTCGGCGACGCTGTGGTTGCGCAGCGAGCCGCTCTGCACGATCGCGCGTTGGAAGAGGCCGCGCGCACGCCGCGACAGGAGCAGCGTGTAGACGTTGCGGCCGCCGGCGCTCTCGCCGAAGACCGTCACGCGCCCCCGATCGCCGCCGAAGGCCGCGATCTCGTCGCGCACCCACTCGAGCGCGGCGACGAGGTCGAGCGTCCCGTAGTTGCCGGAGCGGTCGTCGAGCGACTCGTCGACCGCGTGCAGCGCCGGGTGGCGGAACCAGCCGAACGCGCCGAGGCGGTAGTGCGCGGCGACGACGATCACGTCCTGGGTCACCGCGAGCCTTCCGAAGTCGTACAGATCGGCGCTGCCGATCGTGTTGCCGCCGCCGTGGATCCAGAGCATCACCGGGAGCCGGCGCTCGCCGCTCGGAATCGCATCGGGCTCGAAGCGCGGCGCGAAGACGTTCAGGAACAGGCAGTCCTCGCTGCCGGTCACCCCGCCCGAGGCGCGGCCGGTGAGGCCCACGGCGAGCTGCACGCACGGCGAGCCGAACGCGGTCGCCTCGCGCACGCCCTCCCACGGCTCGGGCGGGCGCGGCGCGCGCCAGCGCAGCCGGCCGACCGGCGGCGCGGCGAAGGGGATGCCGCGCCAGACCTGGGCAGCGCCGTCCTCGCTCGCGAAGCCGACGACGCGGCCGGCCGAGAGCGCGCGCGTCGCCGCGGCGTCCGGCTCCGGCGGCGGCGGCTCCGACCCGCACGCGAGCGCCGCGCCGGCGAGCAGCGCGAGGCGGGGGCCGACGCGCACGCGCCGCTTCACCCGCCCGACACCGCCTCGGCGTTCGCGAGCTCGGCGGCCGGCGGCGTCGCGTCGTCGAGGTCGTCGAGGTAGCCGTCGGGAAGCGCCACGCGCTGGCGTCCGCCGCGCTTGCCGCGCGGCAGGCGCATCGCGTGCGCCGGGAAGGGCTCGTCGGGGTCGGCGGTCTCGAGCACCGCGCGCAGCTCCGCCAGGCTCTCGATCCGAATCAGCGCGTCGCGCAGCCGCGTGCTGCCCGGGAATCCCTTCGTGTACCAGGTGGCGTGCTTGCGGAAGTTGCGCAGGCCGAGGCGCTCGCCCATCCAGCCGGCGAGGCGCTCGGCGTGGTCGAGCATCACGCGCGCGACCTCGCCGAAGGCCGGCGGGTCGGCCGGCTCACGGCCGGCGAAGACGTCGGCGAGGTCGCGGAACAGCCAGGGGCGCCCGAGGCAGCCGCGCCCGACGACGACGCCCGCGCAGCCGGGCTCGCGCATCATCCGCAGCGCGTCCCACGCCTCCCAGACGTCGCCGTTGCCGAGCACCGGGATCGTGCGCACGCGCCCGACGAGCTCGGCGATCGCGTCCCAGCGCGCCTCGCCGTCGTAGAGCTGCGCGGCGGTGCGCGCGTGCATCGCGACGGCGGCGCAGCCCTCGTCCGCGGCGATGCGGCCGGCGTCGCGGAAGGTCTCAAGGCCGTCGTCGACGCCGATGCGGAACTTGATCGTCACCGGCACGCCGCCGGCGGCGCCGACCGCCGCGCGCACGATCGCGCGCAGCAGGTTCGGCTTCAGCGGGATCGCGGCGCCGCCGCCGCGCCGCGTGACCTTGCGCACCGGGCAGCCGAAGTTCAGGTCGACGTGGTCGACGTGGCCCTCGCCGACGAGCCAGCGCACGGCCTCGCGCGTGTAGTGCGCGTCGACGCCGTAGAGCTGGAGGCTGCGCGGCTTCTCGCTGGGGTCGAAGCCGGCGAGGCGCAGCGTCTTGGCGTTGCGCTCGACGAGCGCGCGCGCGGTGATCATCTCGCTGACGTAGAGCCCGGCGCCGAAGCCGCGGCACAGGGTGCGGAAGGGGGGGTTCGTGATGCCGGCCATCGGCGCGAGCACGATCGGCACCTCGAGCGCGAGCGGCCCGATCCGCAGCGGCGCGAACTCCCCCGGCCGCGCCGGGGGCACGCCGCGATTGAGCGCGCTCTTGTAGCGGGGGTCCATCGCCGGGGAGGGGTACAACGGGAAGGACCTGCGGGCCAGCCGCGATTCAGAGGGCCGCTTCGCGTTCTCGTGCCCGATCCGTCGAGGGGGGTCGGGCGGCGGTCTCGTCGCTTCCGGCCCGCTCGATCGCGTCACCGACGTTTTCCCACCTCTTCTCCGTTCTGGGGACGGGTAGACCAGCGGTTCCACTAGCCCCTCGCCCGCGGGCCTACGCGACGAGCCCCCCGCCCGCCCCGAGCACCGGGTTGCGCCATGGGGACTCTCGAAAACGAGATCGGAGACCCGGCGTCTCAGCAAGGGTGCTGGTGGGAGACGCGTGTGCGGGGGCCGGGTGGGGCTCCGTCGCGTAGGTCCGCGAGCAGCGGCAACAGCGCAACGCTGGTCTCGTGCCCGTCGGGACGGAAGAGGCGTGGGAGGACGTCGGTGACGCGATGAAGCGGGCCGGAAGCGATGGAGCCCCGCCCGGTACCGGGCCGACGGACGTTGCACGAGAAGCGAAGCGGCGGGTGCGCGCCGGCGCTACGACGACGGGCAGCCGTTGCCGAGGCGGCCGAGGGCTTCGCAGAGGGGGGCGATGCCGAGGGCGTTGGGGTCGGCGCTCGCGGCCTGGGCGGCGTGGAAGAGCGCCTGGCGCGCCTGCGCGGGCGACGCGCCGCTGCCGATCAGGATCGCGAGCGACGCGCTGACGTGCGCCGCGGCGATGCTCGTGCCGTTCGCGAACGCGAACGCGCCGCCGG
>CAZQYK010000148.1:0-4458 GCA_964597285.1 uncultured Spirochaetales bacterium | reverse complement strand
AGCGCTGGGTCGCGTTCGGCGGCGCGCTCGGCGAGCTCGGCCACGCGGGCGCGGGCTGCGCGTTCGACGACGAGGGCCCGCGCCACCGCGTGCACCTCGAGCCCTTCGCGCTCGCGAGCCGCGCGGTGACGAACCGCGAGTGGCTCGCGTTCGTCGACGCCGGCGGCTACCGCGACCCGGCGCCGTGGCTCTCGGACGGCTGGGCCGCGGTCGGCCGCCAGGGTTGGGAGGCGCCGCTCTACTGGCGCCGCCGCGACGGGGCGTGGTGGACGCTGACGCTCGGCGGCCTGCGCGAGCTCGCGCTCGACGAGCCGGTCGTGCACGTGAGCCACTTCGAGGCCGACGCGTACGCGCGCTGGGCCGGCGCGCGGCTGCCGAGCGAGGTGGAGTGGGAGACGGCCGCGGCCGACGCTCCGCTCGAGGGCCACTTCGCCGAGAGCGGCGCGCTGCACCCGCGGCCGGCGCCGGACGGCCCTGGCCTCGCGCAGCTCTTCGGCGACGTCTGGGAGTGGACGCGCAGCGCCTACGCGCCCTACCCCGGCTACCGCCCGCCCGACGGCGCGCTCGGCGAGTACAACGGCAAGTTCATGAGCGGCCAGATGGTGCTGCGCGGCGGCTCGTGCGCGACCCCGGCCGACCACCTGCGCGCGACCTATCGCAACTTCTTCTACCCCGACGCGCGCTGGCAGTTCAGCGGCGTCCGCCTCGCGCGCGACGCGTAGCGGCGCGGAGGCCCCACCGTATACTGCCGGCGGGGGGCGGCCGTGGGGCGAAAGGAAGAGCTTCCGCCGCGGACGATCACGCGGCGCCACTTCCGCGCGGGCGACGGCACGCGGCTCGCGTGGTACGAGGCGGGCCGCCCCGACGGCCCGACGCTGCTGCTGCTCTCGGGCCTCGGCGGCGGCTTCGGGATCTGGCGCCCCTTCGTCGAGCGCTTCGCGCCGCGCTTCCGGCTGGTCGGCTGGGACTACCGCGGCCTCTACCGCAGCGCCCGCCCGGCCGAGCGCGCCGGCTTCGCGATGGCGCAGCAGGTGGCCGACCTCGTCGCGCTCGTCGAGCACGCGCGCGTGCGCGAGCCGATCCTCGTCGGCTGGAGCATGGGCGTGCAGCTCGCGCTCGAGCTGCACCGCGAGCACGCGCACCTGCCGCGCGCACTGATCGGCGTCCACGGCGCGAGCGGCCGCCCGCTCGACACCGCGTTCGACTCGCCGTGGAGCGCGCGCGCCGTGCCGCCGCTGCTAGGCCTGCTCGGCCGGGTCGAGCGCGGCTTCGCCGGCGTCGGTCCCAGCCTCGTCGACGCGCCCGGCGTCGCGCGCGGCTTCACGCTGCTGTGCCGCGGCCTCGGCCTGATGGCGCCGCGGGTCGACGTCGACGCGTTCCGCGAGATGGCGCGCGACTGGACGCGCCTCGACTTCGCCGCGTACGCGGCGACCTTCCTCGAGCTCGGCGCGCACGACGCGAGCGACCTGCTGCCGAAGATCGAGACGCCGACGCTGATCGTCGCCGGCGGACGCGACCCGCTGACGCCGGCGCGCCTCGCGCACGACATGGTGCGCTTCATGCCGAACGCCGAGCTCGCGTTCGTGCGCGACGCCACGCACTTCGGCCTGCTCGAGGAACCCGACGCGATCACCGACCACGCGGCCCGCTTCCTGCACGAGCGCCTCGACCTGCCGGCGCAGGCGGGCGCGAGCCGCTAGCGTGCGCGCGGGAGGCCCCGATGCCGGTCGAGCACACCGAGCGGATGCGCGTCAACTGGGTCGACACCGACGGGAGCGGCCTGATCCACTACACCGCGGCGCTTCGCTTCTTCGAGGTGCCCGAGCACGCGCTGATGCGCGAGCTGATGGCCGACCGCGGCTTCATGATGCCGCGCGTGCACGTCGAGGCCGACTACGAGGCCCCGCTGCGCTACCCCGAGGAGTTCGACTGCACCGCGCGCGTCGCCGCGGTCGGCCGCAGCTCGATCCAGTGGGAGTACGAGATCGTCCGGCTCGACGGCGTACGCGCGATCCGCGGGCGCATCGTCGCGGTGGCGGTCGGCGCCGACGGCGCGAAGATGGAGATCCCGGCCGAGCTGCGCCGGCGCCTGGGCTTCTGACGCGCCCCGGCAGGGGAGCTTCCACCCACGGGAGGGAAGGTCGATGGCGGTGCTTCGCTGGATCGGAATCGGGATCGTCGCGCTCGCGCTCGCGGTCGCGCTCGTCGCGTTCGGCGCGCGCTTCGCCGACGGCCCGGTGGCGATGTTCCCGGGCGGGCCGCTCGCGAGCGGCGAGTGGGTCGACGACCCCGACGTCGACTGGAGCTTCGCCGCCGACGTCGAGGAGATCGAGCTCCAGAGCGGCGACCCGCCGCGCTCGCGCACGACCTGGATCCTCGTCGTCGACGGCGAGGCCTACGTGCCGTGCAGCCTGTCGTTCCCGCCCGGCAAGAGATGGCACCACGAGGCGCTCGAGGATCCGGAGGCCGTCGTGCGGGTCGAGGGCCGGCGCTACCGCCGCACGCTCGTCAAGGTCGACGACGCCGAGCTCGAGCGGCGGCTCGCCGACGTCGTGCTGGAGAAGTACACGCCGCCGCCGGGATCCGACGGCGGCGTGTGGTTCTTCCATCTGGCGCCGCCGGAGGCGGCGGCGCCGGGCGCCTAGCTCGACCGGCGGCCGGCGCGCAGCGTCGTGCCGGCGGCCAGCAGGCCGGCGGCGAACACGAGCGCGGCCGACGGCTCGGGAATCGGAGGCGACTCCTCGGAGATCACCCAGCCCACGTCGGGGCCGAACTTGCCGCGGTACGAGGCCACGCCGTTGAGGTCGAGCGAGCCCTCGACGAGGAACGCGACGGAGATCGTCTGGTTCACGGTCGCGTCGACCGGGTTCGCGAGAGTGAGACACACGAACGATGCCTGCGACTCCTCGAAGCATCCGCCGGCGGCCACGTTCGACGGGAAGTTCACCGTGCCGACCGTCGGGTCCTCGAGCGAGGCGGCGGTGATCCCGGAGACCTTGAACGCGATGTGGGTCAGCTCCGAGTGGTCCATTCCGGACGTCGCTCCGGCGTCGTCGAAGCCGGTCGTATCCATGCTCCAGATCACGCGCGTCGTGTCGGCGTCGACGGTCTCGAAGGTCAGCGAGCCGGTCGCGCCGTGCAGGCTGTCGCTGCCGGTGCCGAAGTCGTAGATCGTCGCCGCGTCGGCGCTCGCGGCGAAGGTCAGGCAGGCGGCCAGTCCGATCAGGGCGGTGGGCAGAGAGGGCTTCATCTCGGTCTCCAAAGCGGGGACCCGCAATGTGCCCGAGTCGCGGGCTTTTTGCAACGATAAAATCCCAGTGGAATCGCGGGCTTCGCGGGCTCTCCGGCGAGTTCCGACCGCTTCCCGGGGTATTGAGCCCCGCCGTTGCATTCTCGTTTCTGCCGCGCGTGCCGGAGTGGGACGATTGGAGGATGGGCGAGCGGACCGGAGCGCGAGCGGGGCGGCGGACGGCGGCGGCGGCAGCGGCACTCGCGGCGCTGCTCGCCGACCCCGCCGCCGGCGACGCCGACCTCACCCTCGCGAACCTGAACGTGCTGCACGGGATCGGCTGTCCGTCCGACAGCTGCCGGCTCGCCGAGCGCGTGACCCTGCTCTTCGAGTGGATCGAGGCGGCGGCGTGCCCGGACGTCGTGACGCTCCAGGAGGTCAACGAGCTCGGCCCGAACCCGCGCCAGCTGATCGAGAGCGCGATCGTCACGGCCTGCGGCGGGCAGTACCAGGCGCTGTACGCCGGCGTGCAGGGCATCGACGAGGAGATGGTGCTGACGCGCGATCCGATCCTCGCGAGCGAGACCCTCACGCTCCACGGCAGCCACGAGCTGCTGCGCCACGTGCTCCACGTGCGGATCGACCACCCCGCCGGCCCGGTCGACGTCTTCACGACCCACCTCGCGAGCAGCGTCGACAACGGCGGCGGCGCGTGCGCGTCGCCGTGCCCGGCCGAGTGCGTCGCGGCCGGCGCGGCGACGATCCGCCAGTGCCAGGCGGTGCAGACCGCGGACTTCGTCGCGTCGCGGCACCAGACCCAGACTCCGGCGATCCTGTCGGGAGACTTCAACGCCGAGCCCGGCAGCTTCGAGGTCGCGCACCTGACGGCGACGCGCGGCTGGACCGACGCCTACCTCGCCGCGGGAAACCCCGAGTGCGCGCCGGCGACCGGCGTCGGCTGCACGAGCGGCCGCGCGAGCAACACGCTGGCCGAGCTCGAGTCGACGGCGGCGAACGTCGACCGGCGCATCGACTACGTCTTCGTCGTGCCGCCGCCGCCCGGCTCGAGCTGCACCGCAGCGATCGAGCCGGCCGGCGACCCCGACGCCGACGGCAGCGCGACGCGGACCTTCGCCGACGCGCCGAACCCCTTCGCCGCCTGCGGCCCCGCGCCGGCCGCGATCTGCTGGCCGTCGGACCACGAGGGCGTCGAGCTCGACCTCGCGCTC
>CAZQYK010000147.1:0-12501 GCA_964597285.1 uncultured Spirochaetales bacterium | reverse complement strand
GCGCGCGCTCGCCGAGCGCGTCGAGTGCGGCCAGCCGCACGTCGGCCGCCGGATCCGCCAGCGCGCGGCGCAGGGCTCCGGCGGCCTCCACGCGGCCGCTCAGCGCGCGCGCGCACGCGCTGCGGATCGCGGCGTGGGGGTGGTCGAGCCCGCGCAGCAGCGGCTCGGCGAGGCCGCGCTGGCCGAGGCTGGCGACGAGCTGCAGCAGCGCGCGCGACGGCCGCGACTCGGCGCGCAGCAGCTCGTCGCACAGCGCGGCGAGGCGCCGCTCCTCCCACTGTCCGATCTCCTCGTCGAGGTCGGCGAGCTCGAGCCCGCCGCTGCGGATGCCGTCGACGAGCGTCCGCAGGTACGCGCGGCGGGCGCCGAGGTTCGCGACGAGGTAGAGCCCGGCCGCGCCGACGCCGAGCGCGGCCAGCCAGCGCAGGTCCGGCATTCCCCCCTCGGCCCGGTCGAGCACGAGCAGCACGAGCCCGGCGACGCTCATGCCGGCGTAGACGACGATGCCCTCGAGCAGCGCGCGGATCCGGCCGCGAACGCGCTGAGGCAGCGCGTTGAACACGAGCGTGCGGATCGGCTGCGCGACCGCGTTCTCGACCAGCTCGCGGCTCGCGCGCGCGCCGATCGCCGTCTCGAGGCCGGGGCGCGCGAGCAGCGCGCCGAAGCTCACGAGGGTCAGCAGCGGGTGCACGGCGTGTGCGCTCGCGACGCCGAAACGGCGGATCAGCCACGGTGTGACCCAGAGCTCGAGCGCGATCTCGACGAGGTTCGTCAGCGCGAGATAGGTCGCGATGAACACCGCGAGCTCCCCGGGGTCGGGGTACTCGCGCACGAAGAGGTCCGAGTAGACGTACTGCGCGACGAAGAGCGCGAGCACCATGCCGACCGACGACAGCACGAGCCAGCGGCCGAGCGCCGAGCGGCGCACGAAGTGGATCGCGCCGCGCATGCCCTCGACGCTGGTCTCGTCGGCCTCGTCCTGCGCGAGCGGACCCCAGCGCAGCAGCGCGGCACGGGCGCCGAGCAGCAGCAGCGCGGCCGCGACGAGCAGCGCGCCCCATGCGGCGATCGTCGCGAGGGGTCCGAACGCGCGCGCGACGAGCGCGGCGGTGGCGCCGCCGAGCAGCCCGCCGACGCTCGCGCCGATCGTGAACACCGGGAACAGCCGCTTGCTGGTCAGCGTGTCGAAGTAGTCGCCCGAGAAGGTCCAGAAGTGGTTCGTGAAGACCGACTGCGTCTGGAAGAACGCGGCCACGAGCCCGAAGAGCACCGGCGCGCCGGGCACGGCCGCGGCGAGCGGCACGAGCGCGAGCGCGGCGCCGGCGCCGAGCAGCATCCGCGCAAAGAGCGCGTCGTTGCGCGCGCGTCCGACGCGCGCCGCGTAGAGGATCGAGCCGGCGACGGTGACCGCCGACGCGATCACGAAGGCCTCGGGCAGCCGCGCCGCCGACAGGCCGCCGAGGAACAATGCCTCACTGCCGGCGAGGCCGACCGTCTGGGCCGCCGACACGAGCGTCAGCAGCGCCGTGAAGAAGAGCGCTCGCGAGCGCTCGTGACGCCGCACCGCGGGCAGGACCCGCCACAGCCGTTCGATCGGGCCGGCCATCGCGGGCCAGAGCATAGGGTCCCGGTTTCCCGGAGGACCCCCCGTGCTCAGGCGCAGCGCTCGTCCCGTCGATTGTCGGGGAGGCCCCGAGCGGGCCCGTCCCGGAGCTCCGATGACCCACCGCGCCCGCGCCGGCTTCACGCTGATCGAGCTGATGATCGTCGTCGCGATCATCGCGGTGCTCGCCGCGATCGCGATCCCGAGCTTCCTCCGCTACCAGCTGCGCGCGCGCGCGACCGAGGCCGTGACGCACGTGCAGGCGATCGCCACCGCCGAGCACGGCTACTTTGCCGAGTACGGCACCTACGTCAGCGCGCCGACGCCGACGCCGGCGACGGTGCCGGGCGTGCGCAAGCTGCCCTTCCCGGGCGGCACCGCGTTCGACGTGATCGGCTGGCGGCCCGAGGGCGGCGTGCAGTTCCAGTACCGCGTCGGCGCGGACTCGGACGGCGCGCCCGGACCGCTGACGCGCTTCAGTGTCGAGGCGCGCGCCGACCTCGACGAGGACTTCGTGTCGAGCTTCTTCGCCTACGTCCAGCCCGGGCCGAGCGGCACCGGCCTGCCCGGCGCGCTGCCGGGCACCACCTGCGTCGGCACCGGCGTCTACAGCCCGAACTCGGGCGGGCCGTTCTGGATGAACGCCGGCGGCCCGTGCGACGCCGAGTCCGGCCGAAGCCGGTTCTGAAGGCCGGCCGGCGTCACTCCCCGGCGTCGCCGCCCGCCGGCGGCTCCGCGCCGCGGCAGCCTTCGAAGACCGGCATCGCGTTCAGGCACGCGTCGCGCTCGTTGGTGCTCGCGGAGCCGCCGCCGAAGCACACCTGCTCGCAGCCGTACACGCCGTCGCCGGCGGCGCCCTCGGCGTGCGGGTCGGCCGTCGCGACGCCGAGGTTGTGCAGCAGCTCGTGGAAGATCGTCGCCGAGAGCGGCGCACAGCGCGGCTCGTCGAACGCGGGAGGCGGCAGCCAGACCCGGCGCCCCGGGAGGCAGTCGGGCGGCTGCGCGGTCTCGCCGACGCCGCACGCGTCGGCGCCGTGGCCGGGCGGGCGCGCGCCCTCGGCCTCGATCTCCGCGAGCGCCTCGCGGAAGCGCTCCTCGTCCGGGCACAGCAGCTTCGGGCGCTCGCGCTCGAGGTGGTCGAGATAGCGACGCACGAGCCCGGCGCCGTTGCGCTGCAGCAGGCAGAACGCGCCCTGCTCGACCGCGGCGCCGAGCGCGACGGCGACCTCGATGCGCCGCAGGTCGCAGCTCGGGTCCACCTGCACGGCCTTGCGCGCGCGCTCGATCTCGTCGATCGACACCGAATCGCTCTGCGCGAGCGCCGCGGGCGGCGCGAGCGCCGCCAGCGCGAGGGAGAAGACGAGCGCGCTGCGTCTGCGCATCGGGCCTCCCGGGCCGGGACGCCTCCAACGTACACGGAGCGCGCAGCGGGGGCACGGCCCCGCTGCGCGCCCACCGAGCTCGCGGCCTACGGGCGGCCCTGGTCCGGCCGCGTCCAGTCGCAGACCCCTTCCGGGAAGATCTGCATCAGCCGCGCGCGCTCGGTGGCGTTCGGCACCCACGAGCCGTAGACGCCGCCGCCGATCGCCGCGTCGACGCTCTGCAGGCCGCACTTGAAGATGCCGCCCTCGATCGGGCCGCCGGCGACGATGCGCGAGCTGCGGTGGGTCTGGAAGAGCTGCGTGCACGCGCCCGGCGGGTCGGCGTCGAGGATGCCGTCCCAGACGTCGTCGCCGGCCGCGATCTCCTGCCCGAAGCGGTCGAAGCAGCGGTCGGTGGCGCGCGGGGGCTTGTTGCCGGCGACCCCGAGGCCGGGGTTCGCGCGCAGGTTCGCCATCCACTCGTCGATCACCTCGAAGGCCTCCGGAGTCTGGTCGAACGCGACCGACGGGCGCGCGTCGGTGAACCAGATCACCTGGTTGTCGGAGTCGCCCCGTGCGTCGCGCAGCCGGCTGCGCGTCGCGAAGGACTGGTGGCTGTGGTGCATGTCGAGCTCGTGCTCGAGGTAGTGCCGCCAGTCGATCACCGGGATGTCGATGTCGCCGTCGAAGCGCATCCCACTCGTGTACGCGGCCTCGATCGCGGGCAGGCTGCCGCTGCGCCGCGCCGCCGGCGTCGTGCCGCCGTCGGGCGAGAGGTTCATGTTGCGCGCGCTCCACGGGTCGAAGTTCGCCGGGCTGAAGCCGCCGACGAAGGGGAAGCCCTCGACGACCATGTCGCCGGGCTCCTTCCAGCTGCCGACCTTCGCGTTCAGGTCGAGGAACTCGGCCGGCGTGATCACGCCGTCGCGGAGCGCCTGCAGCCCGTACTGGACGCCGACGTTGTCGTAGGGGCTGCGGCCGAAGCCCTGCGCGTCGACGCCGTAGATGTTCACGAGGTCGCCGGCGTGCGTCCAGTCGACGCCGGCCGCGCCCTGCGCGAGCTTGTCGAGGTCGGCGACGTTCGTGAAGGTCGGGTTGAGCACGAGCGGCGTCAGTCCGAACCACGCGCGGCGGCACTCGGTGAGCGGCGGCGGCGTCGTCGAGGTCGGCGCCTGCGCCGGCTGCGGCCGGTTGAGCCCGAGCAGTGAGTAGATCGAGTAGATCTGGTTCCACTGCAGCGCCTCGCCGGCGCTGATCGACGGCGACACGCTCGCGTTCAGCCCCTGGACCGCGCGCCGGTTCAGCACGTCTTGCCACTTCGGGTTCGGCGTCGTGTCGAAGTAGTGCTCGAGCAGCTCGCAGTCCCCGACGTGGATCGTCTGCGTGATCATGTCCGAGTACGAGTACTGCGGGATCGCCGCGTCGAGCAGGCCCGGGTGGTTCTGCGCGTACACGTACTGCTGGATCGCGCCGCCGGAGCCGCCGACGCCGACGGTGTAGAGCGGGACGCCGTGGTCCTCGACGAAGTGCTCCTTCAGCATCAGCGCGGTCTCGCCGCCGAGCTGGAGGTTGTAGTGGGTGTTCGTGCGCAGCCCGGTCGAGTTCAGCACCGCGTAGCCGAGGCGAAGCTGGTCGTGCGGCAGCATCGCGCCAGTGCTGGTCGTGCCCTGGTGGCGCCCGATCGCGACGCCGCCCTGGAGGCTGAACACGAGCCGGCCGTTCCACAGCGAGTCGTCGGGCTGGTTCGGATTCGTCTCGCTCGTCGGCGCGAGCATCGCGATGCTGTAGACGAAGCGGTTGATCGTGCCGCGCTCCCAGCGGACGATGTACGGCACCGTCAGGCCGTCGAGTGTCGTCGTGCTCGCGATGTCGGCCGGCAGCGTGCCGTTCGGGCTCGCGAGCGGCAGGAACGAGCCGCCGGTCGTCCGGTACAGGTACTCGACGCGGCGCACCGCGCCGCAGTCCTTGCTCCAGCCGACGATCGTCGCGGCGGCGGTCGGGTAGCCGCGCCCGTCGCGCGGGTAGTTGCCGTTCGCGTCCTCGAGCGCGACCGGGATGCCGATCATGCTCTGGTTGTCGACGATCGGCTGCCCGAGCCCGACGCGCGCCGTCGTGCAGACGAAGGGCTGCTGCTGCGGGCCGGAGAAGATCGGCCCGCTCAGCGGGTGGTTGCGCACCGCGAGCTGTGCGAGCACCGCCGCGGCATTCGGGGCGAGCTTGAGCTGCAGCAGGTTGTCGCCGAGCACGAAGCCGCCGACGACGCCGACGAGCGCGCCCTCGCCGGGCACCGGCGCGAGCTGGCTCGTGACGTTCGCGCCGTTGAGCAGCAGCGTCGCCTTCGCCGGGACGTCGACGTCGGGGAAGTTCACGCGCACGAGCGCGTCGCCGCCGCTCACCTGGTCGGGAGCGCTCGACAGGATCTCGATCGAGAAGGGCGGCGTGGCCGACGCCCCCGTGGCGGCGAAGAGGGCGACCAACAGGAGCAGCGCGGGACGGGACGACATGGCGAGAGCCTCCGACGAGGGACGGACGCAGGTCCGCCTCGCGGCCCGTTATAGGATGCGCGCGGAGCGCGAGTCAACACTCGCCCGAGTGGGCCATCGACGGCGCTGTCGGGCTTCTCCCGACGCACGCGGAGGGGATGACGATCGCGATCGCGCTCAGCCGTGCGCGAGCTCGCGCGCGACGTCGGACCACGGCTCCGGGTCGCGCGACCAGTGCGCGAGCAGGCTGACGCGGTCGGCGTGCGCGCCGCAGCGCTCGCGCACGCGCGCCGCCACCTCGTGCATCGGGGCGCAGACGGCGACCTGCTCGAGCAGGTCGTCGTCGATCAGCCGGGTCATTTCGCCCCACTGGCCGCGCTTCGACAGCGCGTTCAGCTCCGGCTGCAGGCCGCCCCAGCCGTGCGCGTCGAGGACGACCTTGTACGCCGGCGTCGAGCCGTAGAACGCGATCTGTCCCTTCGTGAGCTCGCGCGTGCGCGCGATCTCGGCGTCGTCGGCGCCGCTCGCGACCATCACCTGGAACGAGAGCTTCAGGTCCTTTCGCGAACGCCCGCTCTTCGCGAGACCGCGCTCGAGCGCCGGCAGCGTCACCTCGGCGACCGACTTCGGCGTGTGCAGCGGGTGCACGAAGAAGCCGTCGGCGACCTCGCCGGCCACCTCGGTCATCCGCGGGCCGACGCCGGCGAGGAAGATCGGCGGGTCGCCGTGCGGGTTCGGGCCAGGGCTGAACATCGGCGTCATCAGCGTGTGTGTGTAGAACTCGCCGCGGAACTCCGGCTTCTCGCCGCTCGCCCAGCAGCGCCAGATCTCGCGAATCGCGAGCACCATCTCGCGCATCCGCAGGGCCGGCTTCGACCACGGCATCGAGAAGCGGCGCTCGATGTGCGGGCGGATCTGGGTGCCGAGCCCGAGCAGGAAGCGCCCGCCGCTCAGCGCCTGGAGGTCCCACCCGATGTTCGCGAGCAGCATCGGGTTGCGCGCGAACGCGATCGCGACGGCCGTGTAGAGCTCCAGGCGCTCGGTGGTCCGCGACGCGAGCACGAGCGGGAAGAAGGGGTCGTGCGGCCCCTCGAAGGTGAAGCCGCCGTCGTAGCCGAGCGCCTCGAGGCGGCGCGCCGCCTCGCCGGCGCCGGCGAAGTCGAGAATCGAGGCGTCGACCTTCATGCGGTCCTCCAGGAGTGGGCGCCCAGCCTATCGCGCCCTCCTCTAGAATGGCGAGCGCAGCGCGCCGCCCGCTTCCGGAGGAGGAACGAACGTGACGCAGCTCCCCGCCGTGCGCGTCGAGCGCGACGGTCCGGTCACCACGGTGATCCTCTCGCGCCCCGACGTGCGCAACGCCGTCGACGGCCCCACTGCCGCGGCGCTCGCCGAGGCCTTCCTCGCGTTCGAACGCGACGCGGAGGCTCGGGTCGGCGTGTTCTGGGGCGAGCATGGCGCATTCTGCGCGGGCGCCGACCTGAAGGCGGTGTCGTCGGGGCGCGGCAACCGCGTCGTCGCGCCCCGCGTCGGAGAAGACTCGGACCCGCTGGCCGACGACGGGCCGATGGGGCCGTCGCGGATGCTGCTGTCGAAGCCGGTGATCGCCGCGGTGTCGGGGCATGCGGTCGCCGGCGGTCTCGAGCTCGCGCTGTGGTGCGATCTGCGCGTCGTCGAGGAGGACGCGGTGTTCGGCGTGTTCTGCCGCCGCTGGGGCGTGCCGCTGATCGACGGCGGCACGGTGCGACTGCCGCGCATCGTCGGCCACGGACGCGCGCTCGACCTGATCCTGACCGGGCGGCCGGTGGCCGCCGACGAGGCGCTCGCGATCGGCCTCGCGAACCGCGTGGTGCCGCGCGGCGCCGCGCGCGCCGAGGCCGAGAAGCTCGCGCGCGAGCTGTGCCGCTTCCCGCAGCGCTGTCTGCGCGCCGACCGCCTGTCGGCCTACGAGCAGTGGGACCGCCCGCTCGCCGCCGCGCTACGCGGCGAGTACGAGCGCGGCCTCGACGCGATCCGCTCCGGCGAGACCCGCGCAGGCGCGAACCGCTTCGCGGAGGGGCACGGGCGGGGAGGGAGCTTCGAGGATCTGTGAATCGTTGCGCGGGTGGGTCCCCGTTCTCGGAGATGGCGTTTAGCGGAGCGGTTCGTACTCGGAGGCGCGAGAGCGCCGCGGGCGACCGGGGGCTGCTCCGCTCCATGGCTCGCCTGCAACTCTGAGTGTCGAGTCGGCTTGTTGATCGGTGCACCGCGGAGGCCGTTAGTCGCGCTTCCAGCTGCGCTTGACTTCCGCGGAGCAGCCCCCGGCCGCCCGCGCCGCGCAGCCCGCGCGCTCACCGAGATCGCCGAAGCCGCTAGGAAGCGGTCGCCTCGAACGCTGTGCGTCGCAAAATGCGCCTAGCTCTTCGCCTGCCGATCCAGATAGGTCTTCAGCTGCCGGTCGTGGCGGCTCGCGGCGCTGAAGGGCTTGACGAAGGGGGGCCAGCGCGGGGGGCTCGCGGCTTCGGGGCGGTCGCCCATGACGGTGACGCGCTGGATGACGCGCTCGCCCTCGAAGTCGTCGAGCACGTGGTGCTGCGTGCAGCGGTTGTCCCACATCGCGATCGTCCCCGGCGTCCAGTGGTAGCGCACCGTGAAGCGCGGGCTCGCGACCCAGCGCACCAGGAAGCGCAGCAGCGCCTCGCTCTCGTCGTGCGAGAGCTCGACGATCCGGCGCGTGAAGTGCTCGTTGACGAAGAGCGACTTGCGCTTCGTCACCGGGTGCACGCGCACCACCGGGTGCACCGCCATCTGGTCGGTGTTGCCGTGTGCGTGCGCGTCGTGCAGCGCCGACAGGCCCTCGCAGAAGTCCTTCATCGCCGGCGAGAGCTCGTCGTAGGCCCTGTACATGTTGGCCCACATCGTGTCGCCGCCGACGTCGGGGCACTTCACCATGTGGAGGATCGCGATCAGCGACGGCTGCGCCTGGCAGGTGAGGTCGCTGTGCCACTCGTCGGCGATCGCGCCGGCGCCCGAGTTCGCGCGCAGCTCGAAGAACTCGGGCCGCTCGCCGCCGAGCGCGAGGTTCGGGTGCGCCTCGAGCTTGCCGAACAGGCGCCCGAACGCGATGTGCTCGTCCGGCGTCAGGCGCTGGTCGGGGAAGAAGAGCACCTGGTGCTCCATCAGCAGGCCGAGGATCGCGTCGGCGTCTCGCGGGTCGGCGCTCGCGAGCGCGATGCCGCGCACCTCGGCGCCGAGCGATCCGGACAGGCGGGAGACCTCGATCCCAGCGGCGCGGGGGGCGGTGGCCATGCGTTCCTCCTGCTCGCGGCGGATGAGCAGGATATCAGGTGACGCGCGCGCGCGGGCGCAGGAAGCGCAGCGCCGGGCCCGCGGCGATCTCGAGCCGGCTCGCCGGCGCGAAGAGCTCGGCGTCGAGGCTCCACGCGAGCGGCTCGGCGAGGCGCAGCCCGGCGCGGCGCGCGGGGTAGTGCTCGAGCGACGCGACCTTCGCGCCTGCGCGCAGCGCCGGCAGCTCGAGCGCGAGGCGCGCGGCGCGCGCGCCGGTGACCGCGAGGTGGATGCGCTCGGGGTCGCTGCCGGCGCTGTGCAGCGGCGCGAAGCCGAGCCCGAGGTGACGCACGCCGCCGGCGGCGATCACCGTGAAGCGGCGCCGCTCGACGCGCGCGCCGTCGACCTCGAGCTCCGCGTCGAAGGGCGCGAACACGCGCCGCGCGAGCCTTCCGCCGACGAGCGCCGATCCGCTGAGCCGCGCGAGCACCGACAGCGCGCCGCCCGGCCCGAGCCCGGAGTCGCCGTAGTAGAGCTCGAGGAAGCGCACGCCGACGCCGTTGACGAAGAGGAATCCGAAGCGCGGCTCGCCGCCGTCGGCGGCGACGCGCACGACGGCGCGCCGCTCCTCGTGCAGCGCGGCGCCGCGGACGACCGCGGCGATCGTCGCCTCCGGCGCGCCGCGCGCGCCGAGCGACGACGCGACCGTGTTCACGGTGCCACCGCGCGTCGCGACGAGCGCCGGCAGCGCCGCCGGATCGAAGTGGCGCAAGAGCGGCGTCAGCGTGCCGGCGAAGGTTCCGTCGCCGCCGACGAGCGCGAGTGCGTCGACGCCCTGCTCGATCAGGTCGCGCACGGCCGGCACGACGTCGTCGGCGCTCGCGGTGCGCCGCACGCGCTCGGGCGGGACGAGCCGCCGCAGCCGCTCCTCGAGGGCGGGGTCGCGGCGCGCGCGCCGCGCGTTCGCGTTGATCAGGATGCCGAGCGTCGGGCTCCCCAACGCGCCGGACCGTAGCCGAAGCGAGGTATGCTGGCCGCGATGTCGCTCACCCCGGTCGCGAACTACCGGCGGCGGATCGGCGCGTCGCTCGGGCGCGTGTGGGAGAACGTGCGCGACTGGGAGCACCTGCCGTGGCTGCACCGCGAGAGCTTCGCGTCGATCGCGCTCGAGGAGGAGGGGGCGTTCGGCTGGCGCGCGGCGATCGGGCTGCGCGACGCGGCGCGCTCGACGATCCGCCTCGAGCTCGTCCGCGACGGCGAGCACCGCTACGTGTCGCGCACGATCGAAGGTCCCGGCGCCGGCGGCGAGATCTGGACGCGCCTCGCCCCGGTCGACACGGCCCACACCGACATCGAGGTCGAGTTCCTCGCGCCCGGCGTCGACCCGGCGCGGCGCGACGCGGTCGGCGCCGGCTTCGTGAAGCTCTACACGCTGCTTTGGGACCAGGACGAGGCGATGATGCAGCGCCGCAGTCGTCTGCTCGACGGCCCGCGCGTGGCTCGCGCCGCGCCGCCGGCCGAGCTCGACCTCGGCGCCGTCGCCGAGGTCGAGGCGCGGCTGCCGCTGCGCGTCGAGCTCGGCGGACGCGCCGTCGTCGTCGCCCGCGACGCCGCCGGGCTCGTCGCGTTCGACGCGCTGTGCCCGCACCGGCTCGGCCCGCTCGACGAGGGCGCGATCGCCGAAGGGCGCGTCGTCTGCCCGTGGCACGGCTACGCCTTCGAGCTGCGCAGCGGCCGCGGCTGCGGCGCGGCCGCGCGGATGCGGCTCGCGCCGGCGCCGCGCGTCGCGCTGCGCGGCGGCCGCGTCGCTCTCATCGGCGCCGGCCGGGCCTAACAGGTCTGCACGGCCCCCCGCCGGCCTTCCGACTCCCGCCCCGAGGACCACTTGACGGACCGGTCTGGTGGCTGCGAGACTGCGCCCTTCCGGCGTCTCGAGTGCGGTCCGCGCCCGCCGAGTCGCCGATGCGGGAGGGGATCCGATGCGCCGAGCCCGACGACCGGGAGCTCCGTACGCGCCGCTGGCAGCCTGCATCGCCCTGCTCGGGTCGGCAGAGCTGGCCGCCGCCTCGCCGGGGGTGACCTTCGCGAAGCCCCTGGAATGGGGGACCGTCGACTTCGGCGACCGCGTGCTCTATCGGCTCGAAGGCCCGGGCTGCATCGGCGAGCCGGTCGCGGTCGCGGTGGGTGGCGGTGGTCGCAGCGAGGCCGTCGGCGAGCTCTCGTACGCTGCGGAGGATCCGCTCCAGCCGGGCGCATGCGTCGGCATCGCGGTCGTGCCCGTCGAGGCGGTGGTGCGCGAGACCGGCTGGGACGACGGCGACCCCATCGAGATCCGACTCGAGTCGACGGGCGACAGCGTGTCGCTCCGCTACCAGCGGGTCGAGGTCGACCTGGGAGAGCCGGCGGCCGGCGCCCCGTTCGCGGCGGCGCCGACCGTGCCCGATCCGCGCGGCGGCGCG
Source organism: uncultured Spirochaetales bacterium (assembly GCA_964597285.1). Classification (GTDB taxonomy): domain Bacteria; phylum Myxococcota_A; class UBA9160; order UBA9160; family SMWR01; genus JAHEJV01. Next base: position 1,331 of record CAZQYK010000147.1, on the reverse strand, counting down.
AACGACCGGGCGATGTCGATGTCGACCGGCGACGTCGTCTCGCTCGGGCGGGTCGACCTCACCGACGTCTACTCGGTGTCGCTGCGGGTCTGCGTCGCCGCGCCGAAGCCGCACCTCGCTCCGAGCATCGTCGAGCTGCGCGCCATCGCGCCGGACGCCCCGCCGATCCTCGGCCCCGTCGACGTGGCGGACGACCTCAACAACAGCAACAAGGCCAGCCTCGGCTGGCCCAACTGCTGGCAGCTGCAGCCCTGGCCGATCAACCACCGGGTACCGACCCGCGCGCCCGAGCTGTTCCTGGCGATGGTCTCCACCCAGACACCCGTCTACGTCAGCTACGTGGACTTCAACGGCACCGGGGCGGTGAAGGTTCCCGAGGCGCCGCCGATCGATCCGCCCGGCACCGAGGTCATCTTCGACGGCACCAGCTTCGACGGCTGGACGCAGTCCGGCTGCGACGTCGACGAGGACGGAAACATCTATCACCGGCACACGAACGAGCCGATCGACTACGCGCCTCTGGCCACCTTCGGCTTCGTCGGAGACAGCGGCTGCGCGATGGCGTACACGGCGCGGCAGCTCCACGACGCCGTGGTCCGCCTCGAGTTCCGCTACCAGGACTTCGGCGACAACGGCGGCATTCGCATGGGGGGGCCCGAGATCCAGATGCGGGAGGCCGGCGAGTTCCTGGTCGGGGGGATCTTCGGCAGAACGATCCCCGACTCGATCACGAACTGGGCCGTCGACAACCCCGAGGCGGGGTATCCCGCGGAGCGGATCAAGAGCAACAGCTACCCGCACTGGAGCCAGATGGAGATCGTCCAGCTCGGAAGCCGCTACACCGTCCGGATCAACGGCCGCACGGTCTCCGACTGCAGCGACTGCGCCGAGGATCCCGGACCCTACGAGCTCCTGCTGATGACCCAGCCGAACTTCTCCTACCAGTACAGCGTGGATTGGCGGATGGACACCGGGCCCACCAACCCGCAGACGGACCAGCCGGCGAACTGGGGGCACCTGAACTACCGGAACATCCGTGTGTACGACTGCGCGTCCGCCGCAGACCCGGTCTGCCAGCCCCTGCCCGAGCCCGGCGCACACGGCTCGCTGGGCTCCGCCGCGGTGCTGCTCTGGGCCCTCTACCGGCGCAGAGGCGGCACGGAGCGCCGCCGCGGGCTGCTCGCCGTGGCCGCGGCGGCGGCCGTCGTCTCGGCGGGAGCTCTTCCGGGGACGGCCCGCGCGGAGGCGCCGTGCACGGAGACCCGGCCGGGCGGGGAGTGGGCCCAGTACGGGCAGGACCATCGGGGCACCCAGCATCAGCTCGCCGAGCA
>CAZQYK010000146.1:0-2622 GCA_964597285.1 uncultured Spirochaetales bacterium | reverse complement strand
GGTTACTGTAACACCGCCCCCCACGACGCCCCCGACCGCGGCGGCTGCCGGATGCGGCGCCCCAGCCGCGCGCCGCCCCGGGCGCGCACCGCCGCCGGCGTCGACGCGTCGACGCGCAGCAGCGCCGACGCGATCACGCTGCCCGGCGCGAGCCCGCGCAGGCTGCGGTACGCGAAGCGCAGGCGCTCGCGCGGCAGGTGCGAGCGCCGCCGCCCGCACGGGCTCACGACCTCGAGCTCGACGACGCGGTCGCCGATCTCGTGGCCCGGGATGCCGGCGTTCATCGCGAGCCAGCCGCCGACGCTGCCCGGGATCCCGGCACCGAACTCGAGGCCGGCGAAGCCGCGCTCGCAGCAGAAGCGCACGAGCTGGCTGTGCGACACGCCGGCCTCGACGCGCAGCAGGCCGCCCGGTCGCTCCTCGAGGCGGCGCCAGCGCGAGAGCTGGATCACGACGCCGGCGAGCGGCCGGTCGGGCGCGAGACTGTTGAAGCCGCCGCCGATCACGTGGTGCGGCAACCGCTCGCGCGCGAGCCGGTGCAGGAGCGCGCACAGCTCGTCGCGGTCGGCCGGCGTCGCGACCGCGTCGACCGGCCCGCCGACGCGCAGCGAGGTGAGCCGAGCCAGCGGCACCCCGAAGCGGATCCGCGCGCCCAGCTGCGCCGTCAGCGCTTCCCGCAAGGCCTCGCCCATCACGCGCCGCCCTCGCGCGCGCGCAGCCGCTCGACGAGCGCCGCGCCGAGCCCGGTGATGCTGCCGGCGCCGAGCGTCAGCACGAGGTCGCCCGGGCGCGCCTCGGCGGCGAGGTGCGCGAGCGCGCCGTCGAGGTCGCGCTCGAAGCGCACCGCGCGGTGGCCGTGGTCGGCGATCGCGCGCGCGAGCGCCTCGGCCTCGATGCCCGGGATCTTGTCCTCGCCGGCCGCGTAGATCTCGGTCAGCACGAGCACGTCGGCCATGTGGAAGCAGCGCGTGAACTCCTCCCACAGGTCGCGCGTGCGCGAGTAGCGGTGCGGCTGGAACGCGACGACGAGCCGGCCCGCGTGCACCTCGCGCGCGGCGGCGAGCGTGGCCTCGATCTCGGCCGGGTGGTGGGCGTAGTCGTCGACGACGCGCACGCCGCCGACCTCGCCCTTGCGCTCGAAGCGCCGCTCGATGCCGAGGAAGGTCCCGAGCGCGTCGGCCGCGCGCCGGAACGGCACCTCGAGCTCGTGCGCGACCGCGAGCGTCGCGAGCGCGTTGAGCGCGTTGTGGCGCCCGGGCAGCCGGGTGCGCGCGCGGCCGAGCTCCTCGCCGGCGTGGCGCACCTCGAAGCCGATGCCGTCGCCGTCGCGGCGCAGGTCGTGGGCGACCCAGTCGGCCTGCGCGCTGGTGCCGTAGGTGATCGCGCGCCGCTTCATCCGCGGCAGCAGCGACTGCACGCCGGGGTGGTCGAGGCACAGCACCGCGGCGCCCCAGAAGGGCACGCGGTTGCAGAAGGTCGCGAAGGCGTCCTGCAGCGCGTCGTAGCTGCCGTAGTGGTCGAGGTGCTCTGGGTCGACGTTCGTGACGACCGCGATCACCGGCGCCAGCCGCAGGAAGGAGCCATCGCTCTCGTCGGCCTCGGCGACGAGCAGCGCTCCGGCGCCGACGCGCGTCGTCGACGGCGCGCGCTCGGCGGTCAGCACGCGGCCTCCGACGACGACGGTGGGGTCGAGGCCCGTGGCGTCGAGCACGTGGCCGATCAGCGAGGTCGTCGTCGTCTTGCCGTGGCTGCCGGCCACCGCGACGCCGTCCTTGAGCCGCATCACCTCGGCGAGCATCTCGGCGCGCCCGATCACCGGGATCTTCAGCGCGTCGGCGCGGCGCAGCTCGGGATTGTCGGCGCGGACCGCCGACGAGAAGACGACGACGTCGGCGTCGGCGACGTGCGCGGCGTCGTGCCCGATCGCGACCGCGATCCCGAGTGCGCGCAGCCGCTCGGTGTTCGCGCTCTCGCGCAGGTCCGAGCCCGAGACGCGGTAGCCCTGGTTCGCGAGCAGCTCGGCGAGCCCGCACATGCCGATGCCGCCGGCGCCGACGAAGTGGATGCGGCGGATCCGCCTCACGCCGACGCCTCCAGCCAGCCGGCGCAGGCCTCGACGATCCGCCGCGCCGCGTCGGGGCGCGCGAGTCGCGCCGCCGCGGCGCTCATCGCGCCGAGCCGCTCGGGCTCGAGCAGCAGCGCGTCGAGCTCGGCGAGCAGCGCGTCGGGGTCGAGCGGGCGCGACGGCAGCACGAGCGCGGCGCCGGCGTCGGCCGCGGCGCGTGCGTTCGCCGCCTGATGGTCGTCGGCGGCGTGCGGATAGGGCACGAGCAGCGCCGGCAGCCCGGCCATCGCGAGCTCGGCGACGGTGAGCGCGCCGCTGCGGCAGATCGCGACGTCGCTCTCGGCGTAGCGCGTCGGCATGTCGCGCTCGAACGCGACGACGCGCGCGGCGACGTCGGCGTCGGCGTACGCGCGCGCGACGCGCTCGCGGTCGGACTCGCCGCTCTGGTGGAAGATCTCGAGCTCTCGGCGGGAGAGCCGGGGCGCGAGCGCGATCATCGCGTCGTTGATCTGGCGCGCGCCCTGGCTGCCGCCGAATACCAGCACGCGCAGCGGCTT
>CAZQYK010000145.1:0-7272 GCA_964597285.1 uncultured Spirochaetales bacterium | reverse complement strand
GTGGGCGGGACTTCCGGCCGCCACCAGGTTCGCCGGCAGGCCGTCGCTGGTGTCCGGCGCACACAGCAGCAAGAGCTGGCGATCGAGCAGGTCGGCGACGTTCGCGACGGCCGTCTTCAAGCCGTCCATGGCGAATGCGATATGTCCGCCGTAGAAGTTGCCGCCGTGCAGCACCGCTCCGCTGTCCGGATCGATGATCGGGTTGTCGTCGATGCCGTTGACCTCGATCTCGAGCGTCGGCCGCGTCTGGGTGAGGGCGTCGAGCAGCACGCCGATGACGTGGGGGGCGCAGCGCAACGAGTACCGGTCCTGCAAGCGCGCCGGCGGATGAGGTGGGGCGTCGGAGACGAGATTCGCGCGGATCCACGCTGCGCACAGTGCTTGCCCCGGATGGGGCTTCAGCGCGAACAGACGCGGATCGAAATGCTCGCGGTTGCCGTGGGTCGCATCGACGATCATCGCGGTGACGGCCGCGGCGAGGCGCGCGAGCCGTTCGGCGCGCTCGAAGCACAGGCACGCCAGCGCCGTCATCACGCTGGTGCCGTTCATCAGCGCCAGGCCCACCTACGGCTCGAGCTCGAGCGGCTCGAGGCCGGCGCGCTCGAGCGCGTTGGCGGCGGCGATCGTCTCGCCGCCGCACAGCGCCTCGCGCTCGCCGACGAGCAGCGCGGCCAGATACGAGAGCGGCGTCAGGTCGCCGCTCGCGCCGACCGAGCCCTCCTCGGGGATCCGCGGCAGCACGCGGTGCTCGAGCAGCGCGCACAGGCGCTCGAGCACCACCGGACGCACGGCCGAGTAGCCGCGCGCGAGCGACGCGAGGCGCGCGACGACGACCGCCGCCGACTCGTCGGCGTCGAGCGCGCGCCCAGTGCCGACGCCGTGGAAGCGCAGCAGGTTCTGGGTCACGAGCTTGCGCTCCGACTCGGGCACGTCGCTCCCCTGCGACGCGCCGACGCCCGTCGTGACGCCGTAGACCGGGAGCCCGCGCTCGAGCGCCGTCGCGAGCGCGCGGCGCCCGGCCTCGAGCCGCGCGCGCCACTCCGGGTCGCGCGGCAGCTCGAGGCGCAGCTCACCGCGCGCGGCCGCGACGACGTCGTCGACCCCGAGCGGGTCGCGGCCGATCACGAGCGTGCGGTCGGCCGCGGGGCCGGCGCCGCGCGCCGCGCGATCACTCATCGCTCGGGGCGCCGGTCGAGGATCAGTTTCCATCCTCGTTCGGATCGTAGTCGACGCGCACGACCTTCATGTTTCCGCCCCAGCGGGGCACGGCGAAGACCACGCGTCCCTCGCCCGTGTACTTGTACTCGACGCGCGACCCGCTGTCGTTGCCGTAGTTGTACGGCATGAAGGCCTTCGCAGTCGGATAGTTGGCCTGCCCGGACGGCATGCCCATGATCTCCTGCACCTGCTGCGGCGACATGTTCATCTGGACCTTGGCGAGACGGTGGTCGGCCGGCGGCGCGACGCCCTTGGGCGGAGCGGCCTTCGCCGGCTCGGCGGCGGTCTGCTCGCCGCCCGACGAACCGCCGGACGCGCAGCCGAGGCCGGCCGCCCCGACTGCGAGCGCGACGACGAGCGCTCCGGTGAGCCAGAAGTTCCGATCGAGCCGAGTGAACGGAGCCCGCATGATTCGAATCCTCCGATGGCCGCGGCGACGGGGCCGGGCGACGCGCAGCGTATCAGAGCCGCAGCAGCTCGCGCTCGCGCTCGACGCCGAGCACGAGCCCGGCGGTGCGCAGCCCGGAGCGGACGACGCCCTCGACGCCGCCGCCGGGGCGGGTCCAGTGGCCGGCGAGGTACAGGCCCGGCAGCGGCGTGCGGTTGTCGAGGCGGCCCGGGCCGACCTGCGACGGCGTGACCTCGAAGCCGTAGATCGCGCCGTCGCCGTTGCGCGTGTAGCGCTCCATCGTGCGCGGCGTCGCCGCCTCGGCGAAGCGCAGCGCGCCGCGCAGGCCCGGCAGCCGCCGCTCGGCGAGGTCGAGCAGCGCCGCCAGCCGCTCGGGCTTCGCGTCCTTCCAGCGGCGCGCGCTGCGCGCGTCGACGAGGGTCGTCAGCACGAGCAGGCCTTGGCCGGGCGGCGCCAGCGAGGGGTCGAGCTGCGACGGCGCGGTCAGCGACAGCCAGCTCGGGCGCGGGCCGGCGCCGCTCGCGTGCGATGCCTCGTGGTCGGGGCCCGGGTAGAGGAAGGTCTCGTGCGGGAGGTCGGCGCCGGCGAGGTCGAGGCTCGTCGCCGCGTAGACGACGAAGGCCGAGGTGCTCGCGCGCGCGCGGGCCAGACGGCGGCGGTAGCCGGCCGGGAAGTGCTCGGGCCCGGCGAGCTCGTCGACGGTCTGGCGCGCGTCGGCGTTCGAGACGACGACCGGCGCGCGCACGCACTGGCCGTTCTCGAGCACCACGCCGGCGACGCGGCCGTCCTCGACGAGGATGCGCCGCACCAGCGCGCGCACGACCAGCTCGCCGCCGTCGCGCTCGAGCGAGCGCACCAGCGCCGCCGCGAGCGACTGGAAGGTGCCGCGGCAGTAGTAGGCGCCGTCGGCGACATAGCTGACGAGCATCGTCGCGAAGTAGAGGAAGGACAGGCGCGACGGCGGCAGGCCGAGGTAGGGCCACAGCGCGGCGAGCGCGGCGCGCGCCTCCGCGTCCTTGACGCGCTCCTCGAGCACGCGCGCGAGCGTCGCGCGGCGGTAGCGCAGCAGCAGCGGGAAGCGCCCCGGCCGCGCGAAGGGCCCGCGGTCGGGGTCCTCCTCGGCGCGGCTCGCCTCGCCGCGGATCATCAGGCAGTCCTCGAGGAACGCGCGGATGCCCTTCGCCTCGGACGGGAAGCGCTCGCCGTGCGCCTCGACGAAGCGCTCGAGCCCGCACGGGGCGTCGAGCGCGAGGCCCGGCCACTCGACGCGGTAGCACGGGTCGGCGCGCACGAAGTCGCACGCGTCGCGCACGCCGAGCGCGTCGAGCAGGCGGTGCAGCAGGCCGCCGCCCTCGAGCGGCACCGGCTCGCAGCCGCTGACGAGGTGCACGGCCGAGTCGAAGCGGTAGTCGCGGCGGCGGAACGCGTGCGCGTAGCCGCCGGGGCGGTCGTGGCGCTCGACGACGAGCACGCGCGCGCCGCGGCGCGCGAGCACCGCCGCCGCGCTCAGCCCGCCGAGCCCGCTGCCGACGACGATCGCGTCGTAGGCGTCGCGGGCGGCCTCCTCGTGGAATCGCATCGCACCGCCCTAACGAACCGCGCGCTCGGCCGGGTCGAGGTCCATCAGTCCCCAGCGGACCATGAAGCCGAGCAGGCCGATGCTGTAGCGGTTCGTCGTCGCCTCGCCGGTGACGACGCGGGGCATGTGGTTGCGGAAGTGGAAGTCGAGCAGGCGCCCGGCGAGGCGGTTCTGCATCTCCTCGCCGATCTTGAACAGCGTGAACAGACGGCCGTCGTAGAAGTAGCCGACGACGCGATGCCAGTTCTCGAGCTGGAGCAGCACGCGCCGCTCGAAGCTCCGCAGCGCGCGCTCGTCGCCGCCGGCGAGCAGCGCGCGCGCGAGCGTCCATGCGCCGTCGAGCGCGATCAGCATGCCGCTCGAGAAGACCGGGTCGACGAAGCCGAACGCGTCGCCGACGAGCGCCCAGTTCGGTCCGACGCCGCGCGTGCAGCGCAGCTGGTAGTTCGTGTAGCGGACGACCGGCGTGATCCGCTTCGCGGTGACGCCCCAGTCCGAGAGCATCGGGTCGTGGCGCAGGTAGGCGTCGAACTGCTCCTCGGCGTCGGCGCCGAACTCGCGCAGCACCGCCGGGTCCATCACGAGGCCCACCGACACGCGGCCCGGCAGCGGGATGCGCCACGACCAGCCGTGCTCGAGCCGGTCGGTGTGGATGTCGTTCGGGCGGATCAGCGTCACGCCCTCGAGGTGCGCGTGCAGCGCGGCGTCGCGCCGCCCGCCCTCGACGCTCGGCACGCCGAGCCGCTGCGCGAGCAGGCGCCCGCGGCCGCCGGCGTCGACGACGAAGTCGGGCGGCTCGCGCAGGCCCGCCGCGTCGAGCGCGTCGGGTGCGAGACGCACACGGTCGCCGTCGCACTCGACCCGCGCGCGCGCCGCGACGATCCGCGCGCCGGCGCGCTCGGCGGCGTCGCGCACCGAGCGGTCGAAGCGGTCGCGCGGGACGTTGTACGCGTAGGGGGTCTGCGCGCGCCGCACTTCGTCGAAGCGGAACGCGAGCAGGTCGTCGTCGCCGAAGCGGAAGATCGCGCCCGGCTTGTGCACCGAGTAGGCGGCGACCTCCTCCTCGATGCCGAGGCGCCGGAGGAAGGGGATCACCGCCGGAACCAGCGACTCGCCGACGACGAGCGGCGGGCGGCCACCGCCGTCGAAGAGCGTCACGTCGACTCCGCCGCGCGCCAGATGGGCCGCGAGCGAGGCGCCGGCCGGGCCCGCCCCCAGGATCGCGACGTGTCGGGGCACGACGGGCAGGATACTCTACGCGCCCCGCGGGCTTCAATCTGCGGCGGAGACGGGGGCGATGGCGATCGGCGGCGAGCACGGCGAGAGCGGCGGAAACGGAGCCGGCTGGACGCGCGAGCGTCTGACGCAGCTGATCCACCGCATCCTGCGCGACGACCTGCTGTCGGTCGACGGCGAGTTCACGCCGCAGTCGAACCTGATCGAGGCCGGTCTCGACTCGCTCGCGGTGACGCAGCTGATGCTCGCGATCGAGGAGGAGACCGGCGTCTGGACCGACGAGAGCCTGCTGACGCCCGAGAACCTGGAGTCGGCCGAGACGCTCGCCGCCTGCATCCACGCGCATGCCGCGCTCGAGTGAACGCAAGCCGGCGCAGCCGGCGCGACAGCTCGGCGGTGTGCGGCTCGCAGAGCCGCTCCGCCGAGACCACGGATGCCCGGAGGGCATCCAGTGAGCGAGCCGCAGGCGAGCGAGGTCGGGCAGGAGCGGGTGCCCCTGACCGGGGCCGACTCCTTCCTGCTCGCCTTCGACGCCGAGACGCGGCGGCGCAACGGCGCGAGCCATCTGTCGCAGATCGTGCTGCGCCTCGCGCCCGGCTTCGACGCCGACGCATTCGCTCGCGCGCTGCGCGACGTGGCGCAGGCGAACCCGATCGTCGCCGCGCCGATCCGCCGCCGCCTCGGCATCGGCCGGCCCGAGTACCGCCTCGACCTCGCGCGGCGCGCGCCGGGCCCGCGCTTCGCGCTGCACGAGTCGGCCGATGCGCCGCCCGGCGGCTGGGGCGCGTCGCCGCGCTTCCCGCGGCTGTTCGAGGAGCGGCTGAACGCGCTGCACTCGCGCGAGCGAGGGGGGCTCCTGCACGCCGACGCGATCCGCTACGCCGACGGCCGCACCGACCTCGCGCTCACCTGGCTGCACATGCTCCTCGACGGCTCGGGCAGCGAGCGCTTCCTCGAGCTCCTCGAGGCCGTCGGCAGCGGCCGCCGCGCGCCCGACGCGGTGCCCGACGCCGACCGCCCCGGCGCGCCGCCGGACCTCGCGCTGCCGCCGACGCAGCGCGAGCGCGGTGCGATGGCGATGGCGTGGCAGCGCTGGATGAACGGGCTCGGGCGCCACACGGTGCGCTCGCCCGCCGGCCCCGAGCGCCGCCGGCGCCAGGACCTGGTCGTCGACCGCCGGCACTTCGGACGCGCCGAGAGCGAGGTCGTCGCGAAGCGCGCCGTCGAGCTCGCCGGCTTCCTGACGCCGATGATCTTCCATCTCGCCGCCGCGATCCGCGCGCACGACGCGGTGCTGCGCCGGCGCGGCACCGCGCCCGAGAGCTACGTCGTGCCGCTGCCGGTGAACCTGCGGCCGAAGGGCGCCGAGGGCGGGATCTTCCGCACGCGCGTGTCGCTGCTGTGGTTCCAGGTCGAGGCGTCGGCGACGGCCGACCTCGACGCGCTGCTCGCGGCGCTCAAGGAGCAGCGGCGTCGCGCGATCCGCTCGCGAATGATCGAGAACGGCGTCGCGGCGATGGACTTCGCGCGCCACGCGCCGAGCCAACTCTACGGGCGGCTCGCGCGCCGCGCGCTGCGCGGCGAGCTGTGCTCGTTCTTCTTCGCGTACACGGCGGAGTTCTGCCCCGGGCTCGAGAGCTTCTTCGGCGCGCCGATCGAGGACGGCTTCGGCGTGCCGTCGGTGCCGGCGTCGCCGGGGAGCCTGCTCGTGCTGGCGCTGCGCGAGGGGCGCCTCGGCTACACCCACGTGCGTCAGCGCGACGCGTTCACGGCGGACGAGCTCGCGCTCTTCCGCGAGCGGCTCGAGCGGGACCTGCTCGGATGAGCGCCTCCCCGCGCCGCGACGCGACCGACGTCGCCGTCGTCGGCGGCGGGCCGGCCGGCATCGCGGCGGCGCTCGCGGCGGCGCAGGCGGGCGCCGCGTGCGTGCTCGTCGAGCGCGACAGGAGGCTCGGCGGCAACGCGACCCACGCGCTCGTGCACACGATCTGCGGCCTCTACGAGGCCGACGCCGGCGAGCCGCGCGAGGTGCACCCGGGCCTCCCGACGCGCCTGGCCCGCGCGCTCGCGCGCGCGGGCGCCGCCGGCGCGCCCGAGGCGGCCGGGCGCGTGCACTACCTGCCGATCCGGCCGCCGGCCTTCGCCGACCTCGTCGAGCGCGCGTGCGGGAAGGCGCCGGGGCTCGTCGTTCGCACCGCGACCGCGCTCGAAGACCTCGCGCTCCCCGACGGCGACGCGCCCTTCGCGCTCGCGCTGCGCGGTCCGGACGGCGCGTCGCACCTCGACGCCCGCGTCCTGATCGACACGAGCGGCGAGGCCGCCGCCGCGGCCCTCGCCGGCGCCGACACCGCGACGGCCGAGACCGACCTCCTCCAGCGCCCGTCGCTGATCTTCCGGCTCGAGGGCGTCGCGACCGAGGGCTTCGCCGGCTTCGCTCGGCTCCAGCTCACCGCCGCGGTCGCGCGCGCGGCGCGCACCGGCGCGCTGCCGCCGGCCGGCGAGTCGCTCGTCGTGCGTCCCGACGGAAGGCCCGGCTCGCTCTACGCGACGCTGACGCTGCCGCCGCTGCCCGGACGCGCCTACGCGCCGCTCGATCCGGCCTATCTCGACGCGCTGCTCGCAGCCGCGCGCGACGCGGCCGAGCGCGTCGTCGCGTTCCTGCGCGCGACGCGGCGCGGCTTCGCCGGCGCGCGCATTGCCGACTGGCCGGCGCGCGTCGGGGTGCGCGAGACGCGCCGCGTCGTCGGGCGCGTCGAGGTGCCGCGCGACGACGTGCTCGCCGGACGCCGCCGCGACGACGAGGTCGCGCGCTCGAGCTGGCCGATCGAGC
>CAZQYK010000144.1:0-11223 GCA_964597285.1 uncultured Spirochaetales bacterium | reverse complement strand
GCGTCGTCGACGGCGACGCCTCGAGCCTCGACCTGCCGCTGCTGCGCGCGCACGGCGTCGTCGGCGTGGTCGACCGCGGATCGCCCCCTGAGCGCGTGCTCGAACGGATCGGCCAGCTCCTCGGCCCGCAGCGCCGCATCGCCGAGCGCGTGCGCTGCCTGTTCCCGGTCAGCGTCTCCGCGGCCGGGCGCTTCCGCCGGGAGTTCGCGCTGAACCTGTCGAGCACCGGGATGCGGATCACGAGCGCCCGACGGATGGAGCCGAACACCGACATGGTGGTCCGCTTCCGGCTCCCGGTGAGCTCGACCCGGCGGATCGACGCGAACGTCCGAGTCGTCCACGCCTCGAGCTTTCGGAACTCCTGGGGCCGCTTCGAGATCGGGGTCTTCTTCTATCCCGTCGACGCCGAGAGCCTCGCGACGATCGCGTCCGAGGTGGAGCGCCTGCTGGCGCACTAGCCGGTCAGCGGTCGAGCACCTCGGCTGCGATCAGCTCCTCGAGGTAGGGGCCGTCCCACCAGGCGAGCTGGAGCTGCTTCGCGCGGCGGAAGAAGAGCTGGATGTCGTACTCGATCGTGAAGCCGACGCCGCCCCAGATCTGCTCGCAGACCCGCGTGCCCTCGCGATAGGTCTCGCAGGCGAAGAGCTTCGCCATCGGCGCGAGCTGCGCGATCGAGCGGCCCTTCGCGTGGTTCCACGCGGCCTCGTGCACGAGCACGCGGCCGCCGTCGATGCGGGTGCTCGTGTCGGCCATGTAGTGCGCGAGGCTCTGGAAGGCGCCCAGCGGCTTGTCGAACTGCTTGCGCGTCTTCGCGTACTCGACGGTGATCTCGAGCGCGCGGTCGGCGCCGCCGATCGCCTCGGCGGCGACCAGCACGATGCCCTCGTGCAGCACCGCGCTCCAGGTGTCCCAGCCCGCGCCCGGCGCGCCGATGCGGTCGTCGGCCGCGACGCGCACGCCGTCGAGCTCGACGCGGTACTGGCAGTCGGACGCGAGCGAGAGCTGCTGCGCGAGCGTCACGCCCCCGGCGTTCGGGTCGACGAGGAAGAGGTCGACGCCGGCGTCGCTGCGCGCGAGCACGATCATCCGGTCGGCCGCGCGCGCGAAGGGCACGTGGCGCTTCACGCCCGAGAGCACGAAGCCGTCGCCGTCGGCGCGCGCCTCGAGCGCGACGCCCACCGGGCCGTAGCCGCGGTCGGGCTCGAGCCACGCCGGCGTGAGCACCGCCGTGCCGTTCGCGATGCGCTCGACCCACGCCTGCTTCTGGGCCTCGCTGCCCGCCGCGAGCAGCACGCCGGCCGAGAGGATGCACGACGCGAAGTGCGGGATCGGCGCCATCGCGCGGCCGAGCTCCACGTAGACGATCGCCGCGTCGAGCAGCGACTGCCCCGAGCCGCCGTACTCCTCGGGAATGCGGATCCCCGCCAGGCCGAGCTCCGACACCTGCTTCCACAGCGCGTCGGGGTAGCCCCTCGGGTCGTCCTCCATCTGGCGCACGACCTCGACCGGGCAGTGCTCGGCGAGCATCGCGCGCGTCATGTCGCGCATCAGGTGCTGCTCTTCGCTGAACTCGAGATCCATCGGACTCTCCTCCGCCGCGTCAGGCGGCCGCGCGCGGCTGCCAGTCTTCGCCGCTGCGCTTCCAGGGGTTGTCGCCGGCCGTCGCGGGGATCGCGACGCGGGCGGTGCAGACGGTGGTCTCCCGGCCGCCCGACGCGAGCACGAGCTCCACCTCGGCCCACGCGCAGCCGCGCGCGTCGGTGTCGACGGCCTTCACCTCGCCGGTGAAGACCATCGTCTCGCCGGGGAAGACGCTGTCCTTCATCCGGAAGCGGATCCAGCCCAGGCGCCCGCACGGGCCGGTCCAGTCGGTGAGGTAGCGCTCGAACCAGGCAGCGAGGTTCGGCGTGTTCATGAAGATGTCGCGCACGCCGTTGCGCTCGGTCGCGAACCTGTAGTCGTGGTGCTGGGGCCGCCAGTCGCGCGACGCCATCGCGCCGAGCACGATGTCGACCGGCGCGACGTCGACCGAGAGCTCCGGCAGGCGGTCGCCGGCCTTCAGCTCCTCCGCCGTCAGGACGCGATACGCCATCAGCCTTCCCTCCGATACCCGAAGCCGGTGTAGCTCTCGGTGCCCACCCACTCGCCGCGCTGGTTCACGTACTCGACGTCGATGTCCCAGAAGCGGCCCGTGCCGAGCTTCGTCTTCTTCGGCGTGCTGACGTTGCGCAGCACCTGCCAGGTGCGCAGCCGGTCGCCCGGCCGCACCGGCGCGCCGAAGGTGATCGTGTTGTCGCTCATCACGGCCTCGGGCAGGCCGAGCGTCTCCTTCAGGTCGAAGTGCACCTGGAGCGGCACGGCACCCTGGCCCTCGGCGCGGCCCGGCGCCCAGTGGTGCGGGCGGAACCAGACCGAGATCATCGTCGGCGGTGCGATCGGGCCGCCGGTGATCTCCTCGGCGACCTTCTCGTCCCAGAAGATCGGGTTGCCGTTGCGCACCGACGAGCAGGTGGTGAAGACGTAGCCGCGCTCGACATCGAACTCGCCCTCCGTCTCGTAGCGCTTCTGGCCGATCCAGGACTGGACCTCGGCGGGCAGGTCGGACATGGGCTCCCTCCTCGGGCGCTAGGCGACGACGCCCGCGCTCCGCATGCGTTCGATCGCGTCGCGCGCGACGCCGGCGGCGGCGAGCAGCGCGTCGGTCTGGGTCTCGTCTCCGTCGGGCACCGCGACCGGCCCCTCCGGCCGCGGCATGCCGGCCAGCGGCGGCGCCACCTGGCGGAAGCGGCCCTCCACCGGGTGCTCGGCCTCGCAGAACGCGCCGCGCGCCCGGTAGTGCGGGTCGTCGACGAGCTCGTCGATCGCGTAGACCGGCGCGACGCAGGTGTCGGCCGGCGCGAGCTCGGCGACCCAGTCGTCGCGGTCGCGCGTGCGGAACGCGACCGCGAAGTCGACACGGATCCGGTCCTGCGCGGCGTCGTCGGTCTGGTGCTCGAGCCACTGCTCGCAGCCGAGGTGCTTGCACAGGTTCGCGTAGAAGTGGGGCTCGATCGCGGCCACCGCGACGTGCTTCCCGTCGGCGCAGGCGTAGACGTCGTAGCAGGCGTAGCGCCCGGTCAGGATGTCGTGGCCGGGGCCGGGGCGCTCGCCGGTGGCGAGGTACTGGTCGACGTAGAGCGAGGTGAGCTGGAGCACGCCCTCGGCGACCGAGACGTCGAGGTGCTCGCCCTCCCCCGTCTTGTCGCGCCGCAGCAGCGCCGCGAGGATCGCGATCGCCGCGTGCATGCCGCCGGCCGCGCTGTCGGCGACCGTCGCGCCCGGCAGCGGCGGCGCGCCGTCGGCGCGGCGGCCGCTCGTGTGCAGGTAACCGCCGACCGCGAGGTAGTTGAGGTCGTGGCCGGCCCAGTGCGCGGCGGGCCCGTCCTGGCCGTAGCCGCTCGTCGAGCACAGGATGATGCGCGGGTTCGCCTCGCGCAGCGCGTCGAAGCCGAGACCGAGGCGCGCGATCACGCCGGGCCGGTAGCTCTCGAGGACGACGTCGGCGCCGCGGACGAGCGCGAGGAACGCGGCCCTGCCGTCGGGGTCCTTCAGGTCGATCCGCACCTGCTCCATGCCGCGGCTCGCCGAGTAGCTCCAGAAGGCCGGCCGCACCTGGAGCGCCGCCTTCTTCGGCGGCACGCCCACCTTCACCACGCGCGCTCCGTAGTCGGCGAGGATGCGGGTGCAGCGCGTGCCGGGCCCGACCGTCGAGAGGTCGAGCACCGTCGTGCCGTCGAGCGGTGCGGGGGGCGCGGCCACCGTCAGAAGTTCTTCGGCAGGCCGAGGTGGCGGCGCGCGATGATGTTCTTCTGGATCTCCGACGAGCCGCCGCCGACCGTCTCGTTCACCGTCGCGCGGTAGGCGCCCTCGAAGCGGCCCGAGACCGGCGCGTCGTCCTGGTCGACGCGCAGCATGCCGGACGCGCCGCAGATGTCGAGCGCGTCGCGGCACACGCGCTGCGAGAGCGTCGTCGTGAAGAGCTTGTACTGCGACGACTGCACCGTCGGCGGCTTGCCGCCCGCCTTCGCCCCGCAGACGAAGCGCGTCGAGAGCGCCTTCGCCACCGCGGTGTCGGTGGCGATCCAGGCGACGAGCCGGCGCACGTTCGGGTCGTCCTTCAGCGGCTCGCCGTCGCGCGTTGCGCTCTTCACGTAGTCGATCAGCACGCGGGTGCGGTCGGTGATCGGCGAGAGCGTGAACATCGTGAAGCGCTCGAGGTCGAGCGCCTCGGAGATGTACTGGAAGCCCCTGCCGCGCTGGCCGACGAGGTACGCGTCGGGCACGAACACGTCCTCGAAGAAGACCTGGTTCGTCGTGTCCTTGCCGATCGTCGGCAGGCTCTGCACCTCGAGGCCCGGGTGGTCCATCGGGATCAGGAAGAGCGACAGGCCGTCGTGCTTCGGCTTGTCCGGGTCGGTGCGCGCGCCCACCCAGTACCAGTCGGCGAAGTGCGCCGACGTGGTCCACATCTTCTGGCCGTCGAGCTTCCAGCCGCCTTCGACCTTCTCGGCCTTGAGCTGCATGTTCGCCGCGTCGGAGCCGGCCTGCGGCTCGCTGTAGCCCACCGCGAACTCGATCTCCGCGTTCAGGATCTTCGGCAGGAACTCGCGCTTGAGCGCGTCGCTGCCGTGGCGGATCAGGGTCTTGCCGATGATGCCGACGCCCTTGCCGATCTGCGGCGCCGCGTGGCGCGCGAGCGCCTCGTTGAGGATGAACTCGTAGATGCCCTCGATCTCCTGGCCGCCGTACTCCACCGGCCACGACATCCCGAGCCAGCCCTTCTCGGCGAGCTTCTTCATGAAGGCCCGGCGCTCCGGCGTGTCGGCGAGCTGCGCGAAGTTCTCGCGCGTCGGGTCCATCACGACCGGGTCGTGGTTGTCCTGGAGCCACTTCTCCACCTCGTCCGCGAAGGCCTGCTCCTGGGGCGTGAAGTCGAAGTCCACGGGGTCCCTCCTCGGGCCGGCGGGCGCGCGCGAGCGGCGCTCCGGGCGCGGCCGGGCCCGGATCAAGATATACGATACGTTCTGTATCGCAATAGGCCTCGGGCCCGTCAGAGGGCTCCTCGGACCGGCCGCTGCAGCTCCGGCCGCAGCGGGCGGTGCTTCGCGTACTGCTCGCGCACCCACTGGAGCGCCGGGTGGCGCTCCCAGCGCGCGAGCGCCCGCGCAACCGGCTCGGGCCGCGGCCGCGGGAGCGCCATGTCGGGGTGGTCGACGTCGGCGAGCGGCGCGAGCAGCGCCGCCGTGGCCAGGTCGGCGACCGAGAAGCGCTCGCCGACGAGCTGCCCGGCCGCGCCGACGCGGCGCGCCGTGTCCTCGAGCGCCCGCTCGGTGCGCGCGGTCGCGCGCTCGACGTTGCCGGGCACGACGCCGTTGGCCTTCGCGATCATCGGCTTCGCGAGCGGGAGCAGCGCGCGGTAGACAGCGCGTTTCCATCCGGGCTGCGAGCGGGCGAACACCGCGCACAGGAAGTCGGGCTCGTCCAGCATCGCCGCGAAGATCACCGTGCGCACGGCCGGGCCGACCTCGTCGTCGACCTCGCGCTCGAGCGCGAGCGCGCGCTCGCGCTGCGCCGGCTCCTCGGGCAGCAGCGCCGGCTCGGGCCACACGCGCTCGAGCTCCGCGACGATCCGCGCCGAGCCCGCGACGACGCGCCCGTCGATCTCGAGCACCGGCGTCGCCGTCTGGCCCGACAGCCGCCGGATCGCCGGGATGTGAGGCCCCGGCAGATAGGCGCGGCGCTCGTGCACGAGCCCCTTCCAGTCGAGCGCCCAGCGCGCCTTCTCGTTGTAGTGCGATGCCTGGAACATGTGAAGCACCAGCGCGGGCGCAGTCATCGGCGGCTCTCCTGCGTGTCGATGGGGCGGGGCTGTACCGGTCGGTCCATTGGCGAAAATGATCGCACGAAGCGACGGGCTGGGGCGTTATTCTACGCCCGATGCCGACCCTACCCACGCCCGATCCGCTCACGCCCGATCTCGACTACTGCGAGCAGATCCGCGCCGAGGCCGGCGAGGGCCCGGTGATCGTCGTGACGCTGCTGACCTTCAAGCCCGACGGCGGACGCGAGAAGTTCGCCGAGTACGGCAAGGTGAGCCATCCGCTCGTCGAGAAGGCGCGCGGCGACATCCTCTATCTCGGCACCGGCGGCCCGCTCGTCGCCGGCAGCGAGGACTGGGATCTCGTCGCCCTCGTGCGCTTCCCGAACGTCGACCGCTTCCTCGGCATGGTCACCGACCCCGCCTACCAGAGCGAGGCGCGGCGCCTGCGCAAGGAGGCGCTCGAGCGCACGCTCTGGATGATCACCTATCCGGTGTAGCGGCGCGCGCGCGCCCGCCTAATAGCTCGGCGGCAGCCCGAGTCCGCGGCGCGCGATGATGTTCTTCTGGATCTCCGACGTGCCGCCGCCGATCGTGTCGACGACCGTGTAGCGGTACGAGCGCTCGAAGCGCCCGCCGATCGGCGCGTCGTCGCTGCCCGGCTTGAGCTGGCCGGCCGGGCCCATCAGGTCGAGCGCCGCGTTCGCGACGCGCTGGCCGAGCTCGTTCATGTAGAGCTTGTACTGCGACGACTCGATCGTCGGCACGCGCTCGGTCAGCGCCTCGCCGATCACGCGGCGCTGGAGCATCCGCGCCACCTCGAGCTGCGTCACGGCCTGCGCCACCGCCGCGCGCGCGCGGCGGCTCGCGCGCACGGGCTCGCCGTCGCGGCGCGCCTCGCGCACCCAGCCCACGAGCGCCTCGACCTTCTTCTCGAGCGGACCCACCGGCATCATCGCGAAGCGCTCGAGGTCGAGCGCCTCGCAGATGTAGGTCCAGCCGCGGTTCACCTCGCCGACGACGAAGTCGTCCGAGACGAAGACGTCGTCGAAGAAGACCTCGTTCGTGCGCTCGTCGCCGATCGTCAGCGTGGGGTGGATCGTGAGCCCCGGGTGATCCATCTCGACCAGGAAGAGCGTGATGCCCTTGTGCTTGTGGCTCGTGTCGGTGCGGGCGCCCACCCAGTACCAGTCGGCGAAGTGCGCCGACGTGGTCCAGATCTTGCGGCCGTCGAGCTTCCAGCCCCCGTCGACCTTCGTCGCGCGCAGCTGCATGTTCGCCGCGTCGGAGCCGGCCTGCGGCTCGCTGTAGCCGATCGCGAACTCGATCTCGCCGCGGATGATCCGCGGCAGGAAGAACTCCTTCAGCTTCTCGTTGCCGTGGCGGATGATCGTCTTGCCGACGATCCCGACGCCCTTGCCCGGCTGCGGCGCGCCCCAGCGCGACAGCGCCTCGGTGAGCAGGAAGTCGTAGAGGCCGCTGCGCTCCTGGCCGCCGTAGCGCTTCGGCCAGGACATGCCGAGCCAGCCGCGCTCGGCGAGCTTGCGCATGAACGCCCGCTTGGCCGGCGTGTCGACCGTCTGCGACAGCTGCTCGGGGTTCGGGTCCATCACCTCGGGCGAGGCGTTCGCGGCCAGGAAGGCCTCGACCTCCTGCTGGAAGCGCAGCTCTTCGGGCGAGAAGTCGAAGTCCAAGGGCGGTCCTCCGCAGCGTGCCGATACGATACGATGCGTTTCGGAGGTCCGCATGCTCCGGGACGCCGCCGCGATCGTCGGGATCGGCGAGACCGAGTTCGCCAAGCGCCTCGAGCCGAGCGAGAAGGCGCTCGCCTGCCGGGCGATCCTCGCCGCGCTCGACGACGCCGGCATCGCGCCCGGCGAGGTCGACGGACTGGCCTCGTACACGATGGAGAACAACGACGAGGTCGAGATCGCGAAGAACATCGGCGCCGGCGAGGTCACCTTCTTCAGCCAGATCCACTACGGCGGCGGCGCCGGGCCCGGCTGCGTCGGGCACCTCGCGATGGCGGTCGCGACCGGCCAGTGCCGGGTCGGCGTGGCGTGGCGCTCGCGCAAGCGCGGCTCGGGCGGACGGCCGTGGGCCGGCGCGGTGCAGGCGAGCGCGCCGGCGACCTGGACGCGGCCGTACGGCCTGCTGCGCCCCGTCGACGAGATCGCGCTGCTGACGCGCCGCTACATGCACGAGTACGGCGCGACGCGCGAGCACCTCGCGAACGTCGCGCTCGCGGTGCGCCGCGCCGCGAACCGCAACCCGCGCGCGATGATGTACGCGGTGGAGCTGACGCGCGAGCAGTACCTGGCCGCGCGCTGGATCTCGGAGCCGCTGTGCCTGTTCGACAACTGCCTCGAGACCGATGGCGCGCTCGCGTGCGTCGTCGCGTCGGCCGAGCGCGCGCGCGACTGCCGCCGCAAGCCCGTCTACGTGCACGCCTTCGGCCAGGGCCTGCCGCCGCAGCACCACACGATGGTGAACTACTGGTGCGAGGACCCGCTGCGCGGCCCGGCCTGGACCTGCGCGAAGCAGCTCTACCGCCACTCCGAGATCCGCCCCGAGGACGTCGACGTGGCCCAGCTCTACGACGCCTTCACGCCGCTGATCCCGCTCTCGCTCGAGGGCTACGGCTTCTGCAAGCGCGGCGAGGGGGCGGCCTTCACCGAGAACGGAAACCTCGAGCCCGGCGGCCGGCTCCCGATCAACACTTCGGGCGGCGGCCTGTCGGAGGCCTACGTGCACGGCTTCAACCTGATCAACGAGGGCGTGCGCCAGCTGCGCGGCACGTCGACCTGCCAGATCGAGGGCGCGCGCACCTGCCTCGTCACCGCCGGCGAGGGCGTCCCGACGAGCGCGGTGCTGCTTCGCAACTGAGAACCGGGGACGAGCGTTGGAGCTGAATCTCTTGATCCCGCCGGTCGACGAGGACTCGGCGCCCTTCTTCGAGGGCTGCCGCGCGGGCGAGCTGCGGATGCAGCAGTGCGCCGAGACCGGGCGGCTGATCTTCCCGCCGCGGCCGATGAGCCCGTGGGCGCCGCACACGGCGCCGACGTGGACCGCCGTGTCCGGCCGCGGCGCGATCTGGTCGTTCGCGGTGCCGCACCCCCCGCTGCTCCCGCCCTTCCAGGAGCTCGCGCCGTACGTCGTCGTTGCGGTCGCGCTCGACGAGGACCCGACCGTGCGTCTGATCGGGAATCTCGTGCCGCGCCCCGGCGCGCCGATCGACGCGCTGCGGCCCGAAGCCGTCGAGATCGGCGCCCGGGTGCGCGCGATCTTCGAGCCCGTCGCCGACGGCGTCGTGCTGCCGCGCTGGGTGCTGGACGCCCGCTAGCGGGCTAGAAGCAGTCTCGATAACCCCGGACCGAGCCTGGTGCTCGAATTCGGCCCGAGATCAAGGCGCGAAATCGCAGCCGTACCGGGCGGTACGGCGAGATTTCGCAACGCAGAGCTCGGGTCGAAGGCGAGTGCCAGGCGACGGGAGGGGTTATCGAGACTGCTTCTAGGCCTTCTCGCAGACCAGCGTCCAGCTGTAGCCGCGGTTCGCGTGGATCTCGATCCGCTTCCAGTCGAGGCCGCGCGCGAGCGCGAGCGCCTCTTCGCGGCGGTAGTAGCGCGCGATGTCGGGCAGCAGCTGGTCGAAGACGATCTTGTGCAGGTGGGCGAACGGGAAGCGCGCGACCGCGTCGAGATAGGCCGCGTTCGCGAGGCGCAGCGCGCGGTGCAGCCGCAGCCGCAGCCCGAGCCAGATCGGTGCCGACAGCGCGTACGCGAGCCGGTGCACCCACGCCGGCGGCAGCCGCCGCAGCAGCGGGTGCAGCGCGCGGAAGAGCGCGACCCACGCCTCGTTTCCCTCGTGGCCGTAGACCCAGACGACGAGCCGGCCGCCGGGACGCAGCGCCGCGTGCAGCCGCTCGATCGCGCGCTCGGGGAACTCGAGGTGGTGGATCACGCCGACCGAGAAGACCAGGTCGAAGTCGCCGCGGTAGTCGAGGTCGTAGAGGCTCGCGCGCTCGACCCGCACCTGCGGCAGATCGGCGAGGCCCTCGCGCGCGGCCGCGACCGCGAGCTCCGCCGCGTCGACCGCGCGCACCGAGCGCGCCCCCCACAGTGCCGCCCAGCGGCTGTTGCGGCCCATGCCGCAGCCGGCGTCGAGCACCGCGGCGCCGCGGAAGTCCTCGGGCCCGAGCGGCGCGATCCAGCCGCGGAACTGCTCCTCGTAGTGCGGGTAGAGGCCGCGGTAGCGGTCCCACTCGTACCCGAAGCGCCGCGACGTATCGAGCGCCGGCGCCGCGTCGGCGCCGGCTGCGCCTCCGGCCATGCTCCCTCCCGAGCCGCGCCTCGGCCCTCCGCCCGCATCGGCGTGGGCGCCGGCGCGGTTGAGGCCGGGGGCCGGAGCCGCCGCCCCCCGGAGGGTGCCCGGGCGGAAAGGGGCTTTCGCTCAGGCGCGGCTTCGTGTATTCCGAAATCAACGGCCGCTTCCGGTCGCCGCACGGGGTCGACGTCAGGTCGGCGCGCGATCCCGGCGGAGCCCGCCGGAAGCCCCGCAGAGGACTTCACGCCCGACACATCACATCGGGTGCGTCTTTCTCGATGCGCCGCCGTCCCTCGCCCGGCGCTCTGCGCCTCGCGCGCAGGCTCGGCGCGGCGGCCGACGGTGCGGCGATGCGCGGCGGAGCGAGCCGCCCGCGTCACTGGACGAGACGGGTGCCCGAACTTCCGAGCGGTCGCGAAGCGCCGGGGCAGAGAGGAGCGCGAGATGGCAGACCAGAACTGGGAAGACTCGCTGATCCACCTGCACGAGATGGGGTGGGACACGGACAACATCGACGCCGCCTGCGATGCGCTCGTCGAGGCGTGCACCGAAGGCGACTTCGAGGGCAGCGAGCCGAGCGATCTCGATCCCGACCAGCTCAGTCAGATCCTCGGCAACGAGATCTCGCCGAGCGAGCAGAACGCGATCGTCTGCCTCGCCGAGGTGCGCGTGCAGGAGGACCCGGAGGCCGAGGCGCTGCTCGAGGCGCTCTGGGACCTCGACGAGTTCGCCGACAGCCGCTGAGGCGAGCGCGGGGCGACCGCCGGTCAATCGTCGCGCTCCTCGATCCGGACGCCGCCGCTGAAGCTCTCGATCGAGATCTTCGCGTCGCCGCCGCCGACGCGGAAGCTCAGCCGACGGCCGCCGGCGCCCCCCCACGGAAGCAGCGAGCCCTCGGCGTCGTCGAGCCGGGCCGCAAAGTCCGACGACAGCTCGCCGCTGAAGCTCTCGACGTCGAAGCGCGCCGACGTGTCGGCCGGCAGGCGCAGCCGCACCGGCCCGCTGTAGCTCTTCGCGCGCACGCGCGCGTCGGCGGCGAGCG
>CAZQYK010000143.1:0-6099 GCA_964597285.1 uncultured Spirochaetales bacterium | reverse complement strand
GACCGGCGCGGGCTTCGGCGCCGGCTCGGCGCGCGGCTCGGGCTCGGCGGCTGCGGCGACGGCCTTCGGAGCCGCCGCAGCGACGTCGCGCGCGGCGGGCGGCTCGGCCGCGTCGTCCGCGGCCGGCTCCGGCGCCGCGGCGAGCTCCTCGCCCGGGCCGGCTGCGTCGTCGGACCAGTCGACGGCCTCGGTCTCGCCGGCGAAGTACGAGACCAGCAGCCGCGGCTCCTCCCACAGGAAGCCGGCGAGCGCACCGGCGAGGAAGCCGACCACCACGAGCAGGCACAGGGACAGCAGCGTCCCGACCCATCCCTGCCGGCGCCGCGCCGCCGCCCTCACATCCGCTCCGGCGCGGCGATCCCGAGCAGCCGCAGCGAGCCCGCGAGCACCTGGCGCACCGCGAGCGCGAGGCCGAGCCGCGCCTGGGTGAGCTCCGGGTCGTCCGACAACACGCGGTGTCGCACGCCGTCCTGCTGGTAGGGGTTCCACAGGCCGGCGAGGTCTCGCGCGTAGTAGCAGACGTGGTGCGGCTCGCGGGCCTCGGCCGCGCGCTGCACGACTTCGGGAAACTCGGAAATCTTCCTCAAGATCTCGATCTCCTCCGGAAGCACCAGCGCGTCGGCACGGACCCCCTCCGCGTCCGGGAGCGGAACGGAGAGCTCCCGGGCCTTGCGCTCGATGGCGTGCGTGCGCGCGTGCGCGTACTGCACCGTGTAGGTGGGGTTCTTCTTCCAGTCGGTGTCCTCGGCCAGGTCGAGGTCGAAGTCGAGGTGGCTCTCGGCGCGCCGCTGCACCATGAAGAAGCGGAACACGTCGACGCCGACCTGCTCGAGCAGCTCGTCGACGGTGACGTAGGTGGCCTTGCGCGTCGACTGCTTCACCTGCTCTCCGCCGCGCGTCAGCGTCACGAACTGGTGCATCACGAGCTCGATGCGCTCGGCAGGGCAGCCGAGCGCCGCGACGCCGACGGCGACGTACGGGAACTGCTCCTTGTGGTCGGCGCCCTGCACGTCGATCACGACGTCGAAGCCGCGGGCGAGCTTCTGACGGTGGTAGGCGAGGTCAGGCAGCAGGTAGGTCGGCTCGCCGCTGCTGCGCACGAGCACGCGGTCGCGCTCGAGGCCGCGTTCGGTGGCGCGCAGCCAGCGCGCGCCGTCCTTCTCGTAGAGCAGGCCCGTGCGCTCGAGGTCGGCGAGCACGCGCTCGCACTCGCCCTGCTCGTAGAGGTCGCGCTCGTTCGTGTAGACGTCGAAGTGGATGCCGAGCGCGGCGAGCGTCTTGCGGATCTCGCCGAAGATCTGCGTCTCGGCGGCCTCGCGGAACACGCCGTCGCCGGGCTCGTCGACGAGCGCCTCGCCGTGCTGGGAGCGCAGCGCCGCGGCGAGCTCGCCGATGTAGTCGCCCTGGTAGCCGTCGCGCGGGAAGGCGACCGGGAGCCCGTCGACCTCGTCGACCCAGGCGTTCTCGCGGTCGGCGAGTGCCGCGGGCGGCGGCGGCGCAGCGCGGCCGAGCTGCTCGAGGTAGCGCGCCTTCACCGACTCGCCGAGCATCCGCATCTGGCGGCCGCCGTCGTTGAAGTAGTACTCGCGCGTGACCTCGTGCCCGGTCGCCTCGAGCAGGTTCGCGATCGCGTCGCCGAGCACCGCCTGGCGGCCGTGGCCGAGCGTCAGCGGCCCGGTCGGGTTCGCCGACACGAACTCGACCTGTACGCGCCGGCCGGCGCCCGGGTCCGAGTGGCCGTAGCGCGGGCCCGTCGCGAGCACTTCGCGCACGACGCCGCGCCAGGTGTCGTCGGCGAGCCACAGGTTCACGAAGCCCGGCCCGGCGACCTCGACGCGCGCGACCTGCGGCAGGTCGGCGCCGATCCGCTCGGCGAGGCGCTCGGCGATCGCGCGCGGCGGCCGGCGCAGCGGCTTCGCGAGCAGCAGCGCGGCGTTGCAGGCGAAGTCGCCGTGGCCGGCCTCGCGCGGCGTCTCGAGCGCGAATTCCGGCAGCGGGGCGTCGGCGGCGGCCTCGTCGAGGAGCCGCTGCACGAGCGGTCGGAGGGCTTGCTGGAGCTGCGCGCGCACGATGCCCCCGAGAGTGGCGTGTGGACCGGATTTCGTCAAGGAATCCGAGGATTTGCAGACTTGGGCGAAGCCAGGCGCACGACCGTCTCGCCGGGCCGCGCGTACTCGAGGCGCTCGCGGATCGCGCGCTCGACGGCGAAGGGGTCGGCCTCGAGCCCGCCGACCTGGCTCTCGAGCGCGCTCACCCCGCCGCGGAGCGTCGCGATCCGTGCATCGGCCTCGCGCAGCTCGGCCCGCAGCTGCCACCAGGTGCGCAGCCCCGAGTCTCCATCGGCGAACGCCGCGACGATCGCCAGCGCGGCGACCCCGATCGCGAGCCACGGCCCCATCGCCTTCCCCCACCCCGAAGCGGCGGATCGTAGCGGATCTCCCCCCGGCTGCCCCTCCGGTCCTCCCGTTCGCGTGTAGGAGCGAACCCGAGTGGATCGTTCCCAGACACGCGAGAGCGACACGGCCGACCGGGGGTGCCTCCGGCTCATGGCTCGCCCTGCAACTCTGAGTGTCAAGCAGGCGCGGTGGTCGGCGCACCGCGGAGGCTGTTAGTCGCGTTTCCAGGGCTGCGCTTTACTTCCCCGGAGGCACCCCCGGCCGTCCACGCCGCACGGCGCGCGCGGCCTTCGCGCACCCCTCGGACTCGGTCCCCATCGAGTCACCCGTCCCGCGCGAGGAGCTTCCGCAGCCGCTCCTGGTACAAGAGCGCGTCCCACTCGCGCGGGCCGACGTAGCGCTCGACGATCTCGCCGTCGCGGTCGATCAGCAGCGTCTCGGGGAAGCGGGAGGCCTGGTAGAGGCCCGAGACCTCGCGCTCGGGGTCCCAGAGGATCGGGAAGCCCAGGCCGAGGCGCTCGGCGAAGCGCGCCGGCGCCTCGCGCTCGTCGTCGACCGACACCGCGACGAGCTCGAGCCCCTCGTCGGCGAGCGCGGCGTGCAGCCGCTGCATCGCTGGCATCTCCTCCTCGCAGGGCTTGCACCACGTGGCCCAGAAGTTCAGCAGCACCACGCGGCCGCGCAGGTCGGCGAGGCGCAGCGTCTCGCCCGACGGCACGCGCGGCAGCGCGAAGTCGGGTGCGCGGCCGCCGCGGTCGACCGGCTCGGGCACCGACGAGCCCGACCACAGCGCGAACGCGACGGCGAGACCGACCGCCGCCGCGATCAGCGCGGGCCCGAGGCGCTCCACCCGCCCTCAGAGCCTGTGAAGGCTCGCTGCCGCCGATTCCGCGGATGCCACTGTTCGACTCCGCTCGGCTTCGCCTCGCTGCGCGCTCGCTTCGCTCGCTTGCACACAGTCCTCGGACTTCGTGGACTTCATCTTGCGGCCGGCCTTCTTCGCGGGCTTCGCCTCGCCGGCCTTCGCGGCGGCCTTCTTCTTCGCGCCCGCCTTCTTCGCCGTCGTCTTCTTGGCGGCGGCCTTCTTCGTGCCGGCCTTCTTCGCCAGCGCCTTCTTCGTCGCGGCCTTGGCGCCCGCCGCCTTCGCGCCGGTCTTCCTGGCCTTCGCCTCGTCGCCCTTCGCGGCCGGCGCGGCGTCGCCCTCGACGAGCGCGACGATCGACAGCTCGGCCGCGTCGCCGCGGCGGCGGCGCGTGCGGACGACGCGCGTGTATCCGCCGGCGCGGTCGGCGTAGCGCGGTGCCAGCTCGTCGAAGAGCTTCGCCGCGACGCCCTTCTCGCGCACGATCGCGAGCGCCTGGCGGCGTGCGTGCAGGTCGCCGCGCTTGCCGAGCGTGATCATCCGGTCGGCGAGCCGGCGCACCTCCTGGGCCTTCGCGTGCGTCGTCTCCACCTTCTCGTGGTCGAGCAGCGAGGTCACCAGGTTGCGGTACATCGCGACGCGGTGCGACGAGGTGCGCCCGAGCTTGCGCGTGTTCAGGCGGTGGCGCATGGCTCAGACCTCGCGCTCCCGCAGCCGCTCGATCTCGCTGCGAGGCGGGAAGCCCTCGACGCGCATGCCGAGATCGAGGCCCATGCTCGCGAGCACCTCCTTGATCTCGTTCAGCGACTTGCGGCCGAAGTTCTTGGTCTTCAGCATCTCGCCTTCGCTGCGCTGCACGAGCTCGCCGATCAGCCGGATGTTCGCGTTCTGGAGGCAGTTCGCAGAGCGCACCGACAGCTCGAGCTCGTCGACCGACTTGAACAGGTTCGGGTTCAGCGGCGCCTGCTCCTCGAGCGGCGGCGCGAATGCCTCGGTGGGCTCCTCGAAATTGATGAAGATCGCGAGCTGCTCCTTGAGGATCTTCGCGGCGAACGCGAGCGCGTCGACGGGCGCGAGCGTTCCGTCGGTCCAGATCTCGAGCGCCAGCCGGTCGAAGTCGGTCTCGCGGCCGACGCGCGCCGGCGTGACGGTGTAGTTCACCTTGCGCACCGGCGAGAAGATCGAGTCGATCGGGATCGTGCCGATCGGCATCTCCTCGGTCTTGTTCTTCTCGGCGCCGACGTAGCCCTTGCCGGTGTCGACGCTGATCTCCATCTCGACGTCGGCGTCGGCCGACAGCGTCGCGATCTTCTTGTCGGGGTTGAGCACCTCGACCGCCGGATCGTCGGAGAGGTCGCCGGCGCGCAGCACGCCCTCGCCCTTCTTGTGCAGGCGCAGCAGCTTCGGGCCCTCGCCGTGCAGCCGCAGGCGCACCTCCTTCAGGTTCAGCACGATGTCGGACACGTCTTCCATCACGCCCGGGATCGTCGAGAATTCGTGGAGCACTCCGTCGATCTTCATGGACGTGATCGCCGCGCCCTGCAGCGACGAGAGCAGCACGCGCCGCAGCGCGTTGCCGAGCGTCAGTCCGAAGCCGCGCTCGAGCGGCTCGCAGCTGAAGCGCCCGTAGTCGTCGCTTCCGCCCGAGGCGTCCGCCTCGAGCTCGCGGGGGCGGATCAGCTGCCGCCAGTTCTTCGCGATCGCTTCCTGTTCCATGAGCTCCCTCTCGAAGGCGTCCGGATCTCTAGCGGGAGTACAGCTCGACGATGAGCTGCTCCTGGATCGGCATCGTCACGTCTTCGCGGACCGGCAACGCCTTCACGGTTCCGCTGAAGTTGGTCTTGTCGACCTCGAGCCACTGCGGGACGCTCTTGCCCTCGAGCGCCTCGAGCGCCGCGACGATGCGCTGGACCTTGCGCGACTTCTCGCGCAGCGTCACGACGTCGCCGGCGCGCAGCTGCATCGACGCGATGCGCGCCTTGCGGCCGTTGACCTGCAAGTGGCCGTGCAGCACGAGCTGCCGCGCCTCGGCGCGCGACGTAGCGAAGCCGAGCCGGAACACGACGTTGTCGAGGCGCCGCTCGAGCAGCATCAACAGGTTCTCGCCGGAGCGGCCCCTCATGCGCGTCGCGCGCTCCATCGTGCGCGCGAACTGCCCCTCGAGCAGGCCGTACATGCGGCGGACCTTCTGCTTCTCGCGCAGCTGCACGCCGAAGTCGGAGAAGCGCGCGCGGCCCTGGCCGTGCTGTCCGGGCGGATAGCCGCGGCGCTCGACGCCGCACTTCGGGCTGAAGCAGCGGTCGCCTTTCAAGAAGAGCTTGGTGCCCTCGCGCCGGCAAAGGCGGCAGACCGCGTCGTTGTAACGAGCCATGCGGGGACCTCTAGACCCGGCGCCGCTTCTTCGGGCGGCAGCCGTTGTGGGGAATGGGCGTGACGTCGCGGATCAGCGTGACCTTGATGCCGGCGGCCTGGATCGCGCGCACCGCCGACTCGCGGCCCGAGCCGGGCCCCTTCACGTACACCGACACCTGGCGCACGCCGTGCTCCATCGCCTTCTTCGCGCACTCCTCCGCCGCCATCTGCGCCGCGAAGGGCGTCGACTTGCGCGAGCCCTTGAATCCCGAGCCCCCGGCGCTCGCCCAGGCGAGCGTGCCGCCGGAGGGGTCGGTGATGGTGATGATCGTGTTGTTGAACGTCGACTGCACGTGCACCACGCCCGACTGGACGTTCTTCTTGACCTTCTTCTTTGCGCCCTTGGCCACGAAATCGCCTCGCTACTTCTTGACCGTCGCCTGCTTCTTCCCGGCGACTGTCTTCTTCGGACCCTTGCGGGTCCGGGCG
>CAZQYK010000142.1:0-2741 GCA_964597285.1 uncultured Spirochaetales bacterium | reverse complement strand
CCTGAACACGCCCGAGGACCTCGCCCGCGCCGAGCGCGGGCTCACGCCGACGGACGGCCGAGGATGATCCGGCACACCGCGTCGAGCCGCTCGCGCGCGTGATCGAAGCGGCGCCGCAGCGCGGCGTCGGACGGCGGGTCGAGGCGCTCGAGCAGCGCGAGCGCGTCGCGCGCGGCGCCGCTCAGGTCGCGCGCGGCGCGCTCGATCGCCTTGTCGAGCGCGTCGGCCTCGTCGCGGGCCGCTGCGCTCTAGCGCAGCCTTGCGAGCAGGTCGCCGCCGAGCCGCCGGAACTCGCCCCTCACCGACATCGGCGGCTCCGCACGCGCTCGATCGACATCAGCGGCCCCGCACGCGCTCGGCGAGCCGCGTGCTGCGCAGGCCGGGCACGACCCGCAGCCGCTCGACGCGCCCCCCCCAGCCCTCGACGTCCTCGCGGCCGACGATCTCCGACAGGCTCCAGTCGCCGCCCTTGGCGAGCACGTCGGGCCGCAGCGCGCGGATCAACGCGCGCGGCGTCGTCTCGCCGAACAGCACCACCCAGTCGACGCACGCGAGCGCAGCGAGCAGCTCGGCGCGCTGTCGCTCGGGAACGAAGGGCCGCTCGGGACCCTTGAGCCGCCGCACCGACGCGTCGCGGTTGACGCCGACGACGAGGCGGTCGCCGAAGCCGCGCGCCTGCTCGAGGCTGCGCACGTGGCCGACGTGGAGCAGGTCGAAGCAGCCGTTCGTGAACACGACGCGCTCGCCGCGACGCTGCGCCGCGCGGACCGCCGCGCGCGCGGCCGTGCGCGACAGCACGCGCGCGCGCGCCGGCGCGCTCATGGCGTCACCGCCGGGTCGGGCGCCGTCGGCGGTGCGGCGTCGCCTTCGATCGGGACGTCGTCGGCGCCGGGCGTCGGCATCGCCGCGCCGTCTGCCGCCGGCGTCCGCATGGCTCCGCCGAGCGCCTCGAGGCCGCGCAGCACGACGGCCGGCAGCCCGGTGACGAGACGCATCGGCCCGGCGTTGAAGCTGCGCAGCGGGCGCGCGGACGCGGTCGGCGCGTCCCACGGCCCCTCGAGCTCGAAGTACGCGGCGAAGAGATTGTCGGCGCCGCCGAGGATCAGGTCGCCGAGCAGCGGGATGCCGCCGAGCGCGCGGTCGACCGGGCGGAACAGGAACACGACCACCTCGGCGTCGAGCGCGTGCGGCGGACGGCCGAGGTCGAGCGTGCCCGAGCCGAACAGGCGCACGTCGGGTCCGTCGAGCTCGAGCGCGTCGGTCTGCATCACCCCGTCGACCAGCTGGAGGGAAGCCGAGCAGCGGGTGTAGCGCACGTTCTCGCGCCGCGGCGTCAGGTCGAGGCTCTCGCTCGCGAGCGTGAGCGCGAGCACGGCCGGCACGTCGTGTCGCACGGTGCCGTCGCGCGCGTCGAGCTCGAGCCGGCCCGAGAGCTCCTCGAAGGGCGGCCGCTCGCGGCGGTAGCGCGCGCGCAGGTCGCCGCGCAGGTCGACGCGTCCGCTCGCGAGGCCGTCGCCGAGCCCGGCGCGCTCGAGCAGCGCGCCGGCGTCGAGGCCGAGCGCGGTGAACGCGGCGCGGTACGGGATCGCGTCGGCGTCGCCGAGCCCGATCTCGGCCGATCCCTCGAGCGTCCCGCCGGGCTCGAGCGCAGCGTCGATGCCGTCGGCGTAGACCGTCGACTCGACCGCGCGCACGCGGCCGCGCATCCACTCGTGCGCCCAGAAGCGGCTCGCGAGCGCGCCGACCTCGACGCGGCCCGACGCCCAGACGCCGTCGCCCGCCGGCGCCGGCGCGACCGCGCCCCGGGGCGGCGCGCTCGCGGCGAGGCGCGCGACGAGCCGCATCGGGTCGTCGCGCCACTCGAGCTCACCCCGCAGCGGCACCCCGCCCCAGGTCGCGCGCCGCACGCGGCCGACGAGCGCGCCGTCGCGGTGGTCGATCGCGAGATCGACGCCGCGCATCGGCCACAGGAGCGTCGGGTGCTCGAGGCGCTCGAGCGCGACGTCGACGTGCGGCGCGCGGAACTCCGAGCCCTCTTCGGGCTCGAAGAGCGACAGCAGCAGCGGCAGGCCGGCGAGCCGGACGCGCTCGGAGTCGGGCACGCGCGCGCCGAGGTCGGCGGCGAGCAGGTACGAGAGCCCGTCGAGCTCGAGGTCGAGCTCGGGCAGCGGCACGCCGCCGCGCTCGGCGCGCAGCTCGCGCAGCGCGATGCGGTCGCCGGCCCAACGCAGCCGACCGGCGACGTTCTCGATCGCGTCGTCGCCCTCGAGGCGCACGCGCAGCTGCTCGACGCGGGCGTGCAGCTCGAGCCCGTCGAGCGGCGTCTCGGCGCGGCTCTCGAGCCATGCGGCCCAGGCGCGCCACGGCGCCGCGCCGCGCAGCTCGAGCGACGCGACGCGCCCGCCCGACAGCGCGTCGAGCACCGCCTTCAGGTCGTCGGTCCACGCGGCGGCGGTGTCGGCGACCATCGTGCGCAGCTCGGCGATCTCGACGTCGGCGGCGCGCGCGCGCAGCGCGAGCTCGGAGTCGGCGCCGAGCGGGCGCGCGAGCGTGCCCTGGAGCACGAGCTCGATCGGACCGCTCTCGAAGCGCGCCTCGCCGACGCGCAGGCGCGACGGCTCGGCCTCGACGCGCAGCTCGGCGCCGACGCGCGGCGCCGCGAGCCACGGCGGCGCGTCGCCCGTGCCGGCGAGCGCGACGTCGCGCGCGACGAAGTCGAGCTCGAGCCCGGCGCGGCCGTC
>CAZQYK010000141.1:0-14749 GCA_964597285.1 uncultured Spirochaetales bacterium | reverse complement strand
GCGGCGACGACCCGTCCCGCGGCCTGTCGCGCCGCGCGCGCTCGCTCGCCGCGCGCTTGCCGCGCTGTGCCGCGACGAGGAGCGCGTGCGCTAGGCGTGGCGCGCGAGTGCTTCCACGGCCACCTCGCGGTCGAGCCGAGCGGCGCGAACGTGCTCGGCGTGCTCTCGCTCGTGCTGTGGCCGCTCGGGCTCGTGATCTCGCTGAAGTACCTGGCCGACGTGCTGCGCGCGCGCAAGCGCGGCATCCCGAGAGGTCAACGCGACCCGACGATCTCCTCGGCCCGCGCGGCCAGCTCGAGGAACTCGAGACGGCGACCGTCCGGGTCGCTGCCGAGCGCGCCGCGGGCCAGCTCTCGCGCCAACGCGAAGTCGCCCCGGCCGGCGTGCTCCGAGCCGCGCAGCAGCATGCCGAAGAGCGCCAGCGCCGAGCCGAAACGCAGGTCGTCGCTGGCCCCCGGACAGCGTCAGCACGTCGAGCGGCACCACGTGCTCCAGCAGCCGGCTCTCCCCGCCGTCGGGCGGCTGGTAGCGCAGCCGCACCAGCGCCAGCTCGGAGCCGAGGCCGGTCTCCGTCGCGCGCTCGCGCTGGTAGCGCAGCGGCGCTTCCCCGGGCGCGTCCAAGCCGCTCTCCAGGCCCACCGGCACGATCTCGTAGAGGGCGGTCACGCTGTGACCGGCGCCGAGCTCGCCGGCGTCCTTCGCGTCGTCGTCGAAGTCGCGGTCGGCGAGCAGCCGGTTCTCGTAGCCGATCAGCCGCCACGCCCCGACGCGCGCCGGGTTGAACTCCACCTGGATCTTCACGTCCTTCGCCACCGTGACCAGCGTGCCGCCGGCCTCGCTCACCAGCACGCGCCGCGCCTCGGCCACCGAGTCGAGATAGGCGTAGTTGCCGTTGCCGTGGCGCGAGAGCGCCTCCATGTCGGCGTCGTTCAGGTTTCCCGTCCCGACGCCCAGCACGGTGAGGAAGACGCCGCTGTCGCGCTCGCGCTCGATCAGGTGCACCAGGTCCGAGCGGCTCGTGGTGCCTACGTTGAAGTCGCCGTCGGTGGCGAGGATCACGCGGTTGATCGCTCCCGGGTCGAAGTGCTGGCGCGCGACGCGGTAGGCGAGCCGAATGCCCTCGCCCCCGTTGGTCGAGCCGCCGGCCTCGAGCTCACCCAGTGCGGCGAGGATCGCCCCGCGGTCGGCGCCCGAGGTGGGCGGCAGCACGAGACCGCTCGCTCCGGCGTAGACCGCGATCGCCACGCGGTCGGCGGAGGTCAGGCGCTCGGCCAGCGCGGTCAGACCGCGCTTCACCAGCGCGAGCTTGTCGGGCGACTGCATCGAGCCCGAGACGTCGATCAGGAACACCAGATTGCGAGGCGGCAGCTCGGTCTCGCGCAACGTCTCGGCCTGGATCCCGATCAGCAGCAGCCGGTGCTCCGGGCGCCACGGCGCCTCGGCCAGCTCGGTGCGGACGGCGAGCGGCTCGCCCGCTTCCGGCCTCGGGTGGTCGTAGCGGAAGTAGTTGATCAGCTCCTCGATCCGCACCGCGCCGGGCGGCGGGCGGTCGCCCGCGCCGAGGAAGCGCCGCACGTTGGTGTAGGAGGCGGTGTCGACGTCGAGGGCGAAGGTCGAGCGCGGCTTAGCGATCGCGGACTCGAAGGCGTTCTCGTCGAGGAAGTCGTAGCGCTCCCGGTCGCCGCCGCCGGAATCGACCTCGGCAGCGCTGAGCGCCGAAACGCTCGCTTCGGCGGCGACCCCCTGTCGGGGCTTCTCCCGCCTCGGCGGCTCGCGGTGTGCCGCCTCCGGCGCCACGTCGCGCCGCAGCCGGACGAACTCGACGCTCATGCCCTTCTTCTCGGGCACCTTCGTGTCGCCTTGGATGCACGAGAACCACAGCGAGAACGTGCCGAACACGAGCACGACGGAGAGTGCGAAGGAGACGGAAGCCCGTACCCACATGGGGTCCTCCGGTCTCCGCATCCCGCAACGAGTCAGACAGCGTCGAGGCGATCGAGGTTCAGAGATCCTCGGGGTCGAACGCGTCGACGCGGATCGCCTCGTCGCGCGCGACTTCGGCCGCCTCCAGCCGCCGCAGCTCGTCGTCGGACAGGATCCCGGCGTCGCGCGCGCGGCGCGCGAGCTCGTCGCCGGGCGCGTGGTCGAGCCGGCCGTCGCGCACCGCCTCGCGCAGCTTCGCCTCGATCGCGAGCGCGTCGCGCGCGTCGGCGAGCGCCGCCTCGAGCCGACCGAGGCCGGGCTCGCTCGCGTCGGGCCGGTAGAGGTCCGGGGTCAGCGCGTCGCGCGCGTCGGGGTCGCCGAGCAGCGCGTGCGCGACGCGCGCGCCGAGCGCGTCGTCGGGCCCGCGCTCGCGGCGGCCGAGCGGGAACACGAGCGGCGCGAGCCCCCACGCCGTCGCGCGCGACGGCAGGTTGCGCAGCACGCCGGCGAGCGCCGCGTCGATCTCGGCGAGCGCGTGCTCGGCCGCCCACTCGGCGAAGGGTCGCTGGCCCTCGGGCTCGCCGGCGTCGGAGAAGCGCTTGATCGCGGCCGAACCGATGTAGAGCCAAGCGAGCGCGTCGGCGAGGCGGCCGGTGATCTTCTCGCGGCGCTTGAGCTCGCCGCCGAGCGTCGCCATCGCGGCGTCGGACACCAGCGCGAAGGAGGCGCTCGCGCGCGACAGCCGCTCGACGTGGCGGCGCAGCGCGACAGGAGGCACGCCGCGCGCGAGGCGACCGCGCGACAGCCCGAGCGCGAGCGAGCGCACGGCGCTCTTCGCGACGAAGGCCAGGTGCCCGAAGAACGCGCGGTCGAAGCGCTCGAGGTCGCCGGCCTCGACCGCGAGGATCTCCTCGAACGCGTAGGGATGGCAGCGGATCGCCCCCTGGCCGTAGACGATCATCGAGCGCGTCAGGATGTTCGCGCCCTCGACGGTGATCGCGATCGGGACGGTCGTGTAGACGCGGCCGAGGATGTTGCGCGGGCCCTGCATGATCGCCGCGCCGGCGCGGATGTCCATCGCGTCGTCGACGATGTCGCGCATCGCCTCGGTGCACCAGGCCTTGACGATCGCCGACGGGACCGCGGGGCGCTCGCCGGCGTCGATCGCCGCGAGCGTCAGCGCGCGCGCCGCGTCGATCGCCCAGGTGAGGCCGGCGATGCGCGCGAGCGGCTCCTCGACGCCCTCGAAGCGGCCGATCGGCGTGTCGAACTGCTCGCGCACCATCGCGTACGCGCTCGTGACGCGCGTCGAGAGCTGCGCCGCGGCCGCGGCGACCGACGGCAGCGAGATCGAGCGCCCGGTCGCGAGGCTCTGCATCAGCATCTCCCAGCCGCGCCCGACGCCGTCGCGGCCGCCGATCACCGCGTCGAGCGGCACGAAGACGCCGTCGCCGCTCGTCGGCCCGTTCTGGAACGCGATGCCCATCGGGTCGTGGCGCGCGCCGATCTCGATGCCGGGCAGGTGCGCCGGCACGAGCGCGCAGGTGATGCCGAGGTCCTCGTCGCCGCCGAGCAGGCCGTCGGGGTCGCGCATCCGGAACGCGAGGCCGATCAGCGTCGCGACCGGCGCGAGCGTGATGTAGCGCTTGCGCCAGCGCAGCCGCATGCCGAACACGTCCTCGCCCTCCCACTTGTCGAGGCAGACGACGCCCTCGCTCTGCGTCGCCGCGGCGTCGCTGCCGGCCTCGGGCCCCGTCAGCGCGAAGCACGGGATCTCCTCGCCGCGCGCGAGGCGCGGCAGGTAGTGGTCGCGCTGCGCGTCGGTGCCGTAGTGGAGCAGAAGCTCGGCCGGGCCGAGCGAGTTCGGCACCATCGCCGTCACCGCCGTGCTGACGCTGCGGCTCGCGAGCTTCGCGACGACCGCCGCGTGCGCGCGCGCCGAGAAGCCGAGGCCGCCGTACTCCTCCGGGATGATCATTCCGAAGAAGCGCTCGCGGCGCAGCGTCTCCCAGACGTCGGCGGGCAGGTCGCCGTCGCGCGTGATGCTCCACTCGTCGAGCCGCGCGCACAGCCGCTCGACCGGGCCGTCGAGGAAGGCCTGCTCGCGCGGCGACAGCGGCGCCGCGCGCCGCGCGAAGAAGCGGCGCCAGTCCGGAGCGCCGGAGAAGAGCTCGCCGTCCCAGCCGACGGTTCCGGCCTCGAGCGCCACGCGCTCGGTGCCGCCGAGCCGCGGCAGCAGCGGCGCGACGCGACGCAGCACCCACGGCGTCAGCCAGCGCCGGCGCAGCGCCGGCACGCCGACGGCCGCCGCCAGCGCGGCGGCGAGCGTCAGCGCGAGCGCCCAGAGGGCCACCGCCTCGCTAGCCTTCGCCCGCCAGCAGCGGAACGGCCGCCTCCGGCCCGGCGAGCTCGGAGGTGAAGCTCTCCTCGAGGTACAGGCGCACGTGCTTCTCGTCGTGGCTCAGGTAGCCGATGCTAGCGTCGCGGCCGCAGACGAGCACGAAGTCGCCGCCGCGCAGGCTGACGACGACGCCGCCGGCGAGCGACGGCGCCCAGACGAGCGGGCCGTCGAGCAGGCGCTGCACGTGCTTCTTCACCGGGTAGCCGCCGTCGGCGACCGCGCGGTCGAGCGCCGCGTAGGGCTCGGCGCCCAGCGCCACCGCGTACGGGCCCGACACTCCCGCCTGTCGCAGCTGCTCGAGCGCCTCGGCGATCGCGTCGGGCAGCTGATGCGCGTCGTCGGGCAGCGCGACGCCGGGGTTTGCGGCGTCGGTGAGCAGACCGGGGATGTCGGCGTCGGCGTAGCCCTCGAGGAGCGCGGTGTCCTCGGCCGCGGCGAACACGCGCGCGGCGTCGCGCAGCGGGTCGAGGTCGACGTTCGAGGCGCCGCGGTCGATGCGCTCGAGCTCCTTGCGCTCGAGCTGGAACGGCACGCGCAGCTCGATCAGCGGCCGCACGCGGCGGCGGTGCACGAGCGCCCCCTCCGGCGCGACGCCCTCGAGCGGCTCGACCTGGCCGAGGTCGACGGCCGAGTGCTCCCAGCCGTGCGGGCCGTCGAAGTCGAACAGGCGCCGCGCCGCGAGGTGGATCTTCAGCACCTGCTGCGCCTCCTCCTCGACGCCCTTCCACGCGCGCTCGCTGATCGGCGCCAGCTCGCGGTTCAGGCCGATCACGCCGCCTCCTCTCCGCGCAGGCTCCCGATCTCGAGGCTGCGCTCTGCGCCGTCGGCGTCCTCGCGGCCCGCGATCGGGCCCTCGCTGAACAGGAAGCGGCGCAGGTGCGCGTCGAACGCCCGGTCGCGGCGGCGGATCCACTCGAGCGTCATCGCCGCGTGCTCCTTCTCCTCGTCGCGGTTGTGGGCGAGGATCCGGGCGAGCTCCGCGTCGCCGGTCGCGTCGATGCGCTGGTCGTACCAGTCGACCGCCTCGAGCTCCTCGATCAGCGAGGCGATCGCGCGGTGCATCTCGCGCGTCTCCTTGCGCAGGCTCTCTTCCGCCTCGTGGAAGTGCGTCGAAGCCACCCCTAGCGGTTCCTCAGCGCCTTGATCAGCTGCCGCTTGTTCATCTGCGAGCGGCCCTCGACGTTGCGCTCGGTGGCGAGCTCGTAGAGCTCCTCGACGGTGCGCTCCTCGTACGGGCGGCTGTCGGCGGGGTCGACCGCCGAAGCGGCGTCCGCGACCGCACGCGCGCTCGTCGCCGCGGCGCGCTTCGCGGCCGAGCCGGCGCGGCGCGTCTGCTGGCGCGCGTTCTGGACGCTCTTGCGCGAGCGCACGCGGTCGGCGAACTCGTGGCCGGCCTCGACGCTCTCGTCGAAGCGCTCGCGCAGCCGCTCGGGCGCGCTGCGCATGCCGTCGAGCGTGCGACCCGGCAGCTCGTAGAACGCCTTCAGCGCGCGGCGGCCGCGCCGGAAGCCGAGGCTGATCGAGCCGAGCGCGGCGTAGGGAAGCTCGCGCGCGGTGCGCCCGATGTCGCGGCGCGCCTCGTCGGCGGCGCTGCCCGCCTGCGAGCGAAGGTCGTCGAAGGCGTCGGTCAGGGTCTTGGAGACAGTCATGTGGAAAGCGTCCTCCGGATTGGGATGGATGGTTCGGAAGGGGAAGAAGCAAGTCCCGTGCCGCGCCGTGGCGCGACGTCAGGGGCGCACTCGACGCGCGGGGCGCGAAGGCGCGACCGGGCACGTGTAAGTTGTAGATCGCTACGAGCGGCGAGCGACCGCGGCGCGCAGCCGCTTCAGCCAGCGCCGCGCCCACGCGAACTCGACCGCGAGCACCGCGAGGCCGAGCGACAGCACCAGCAGCCCCGGCCCGGGCAACAGCAGCAGCACCGCGCCGAGCGCGACGAGCGTCGCGCCGATCGCCCCGACCGCGACGCGGCGCGCGGCGGCGTAGGCGGCGGAGTGATCGGCCTCTCCGCTCCGGTCACCGTCTTCGGGGGCGCGCGGCTCGGAGGGGGACGCCATGGGGCGGGCCGTCGGGCGAGAAGGAGTGCCGGGGGCCCATTGTCTTCGCCCCTCTGCGGGAAGAGGCGAAGTGGGCCCCCGGCGTGCCGGTCGGACGGGTAGCACCGGGGGGAATTGGTGCAGGGCCGCCCCCGACTTGTGGGTCGTTAGAGCCGCGACTGCTTCATCGAGGCGCCGGCCTCGTCGCGCGGGATGCGCAGCTTCTGGCCGACCTGGAGCATGTCCGGGTCCTCGAGTCCGTTGGCGCGGGCGATTGCCTGCCACTTGTCCTGCGAGCCGAGCTCCTTCTCGGCGATCTCGGCGAGCGTGTCGCCCTTCTCGACCGTGTACTCGGTGCCGCTGGCGGCGCTGGTCGACGGCTGCTGCGACTGGCTCGGCTCGGTGGCCTCGTCCATCGCCGGGCCCGTCTCCGCGGGCGGCGGCTCCGCCGGCGGGTTCTGCATCTCGCCGTGCGTGTCCATCTCGGGCATCGTGCCGGTCGCGGCGTCGTCGGCCGCGAGCGCCGGCGCGGTGAAGAGCAGTGCACCCGTGCCGAGCGCGAGCGCGAAACGATGAGTCCGTCGCATCGTAGGGATCCTCCTGTTCGGAGCCGGCGACTGCGCCGTGCTCGCCCGGCCCAGCTGCAACCGGTGTGCCAAGCCGGGAACGGTGAGCGGCGTCACAGGAGTGACCCGATCGGGCGCGGGAGAGCGTGCTAGGCCGCCGCGTGCGGCTCCGCGACGTGCACTTCCTACAATACGAACCCGGCGCGAACCCGGCGCGTTCTCAGCCCGCCTTCGGCGTCGCGATCAGCTCGAACGGAGCCTCGAACGGGGCGAGCAGCAGCCACTCGAGGATCTCGGCGACGGTCCCCCACTCGTCCTCGGGCGTGCCGCGCACGCGCTGGTCGACCGGAATGCGCATGCGCAGCACGCCGTCGGGCGACTTGCGGGTTCTCGACACGAGCTCGGCGAAGCCGTCCTTCGCGGCCTGGAGCGGTCCCTGCTCGATCAGGTCCTCGAGCTCGAACAGGTCGAGGTCAACGAGCTCGCAGTCGAGGTGTCCGCCCCACGACCGGCCGGTCGACGCGAGGTCGATGCGTGCCGTCAGCGTGCCGCCGTCGACGTCGAGCCCGAGCCGCTGCCGGATGTAGGTGTCGAGCTCGGCGAGCGGAATCGCGCGCAGCTCGCCGTCGAGGGTCGAGCGCGGCGAGCCCTCGGGGCGCACGCGCAGCCGCAGCGCGAACGCGCCGCCGCCGGGCGCGTCGCCGCGCAGCACGACGTGCGGCGAGTCGCCGTCGGCCGCGGCGAGCTGGTCGGCGAGGCCCTCGTCGACGTCGAAGCGCCAGCGGATCGGCTCTTCGTAGCGGTCGTAGTGCAGGAACACCGTGCCGCCGACCGCCTCGATGCGCCCCACCGGCGCCGGGATCAGCCCGCGCCCGATGTGGTCCCAGCGCACCTTGAGCGCGTTCGGCTCGCCGCGGTCTTCGCGCCACAGGTCGACGTGCAAGGTCGCGTCGTGCAGGCGGATCTGGCCGCGCAGCTGGGCCCGCAGCAGGCGCGACGCGTCGAAGCCGATCACGATCTCCGGCGCGGCGAGCACCGGCGCTGGCTCGTCGCCGCCGTTCGAGTGCAGGTCGGCGCCGTGGATCGTGTAGGAGAGGCAGGGCAGGCACACCGTCACGCGCTCGAGCGTCCCGCCGTAGGTCTCGCCGCGCGCGAGCCACTCGCGGAAGCGGACCTCGAGCCTCCGCGCGATCGCCCACTCGGCGAGCAGCGCGAGCGCGAAGAGCCCGATCGCGAGCGCGGCCCAGAACCCCGGTCGGCGCAGCACGCTAGGCTCCTCCGGCCGTGAGTGCGTCGTCGAGAGCCTCGCGAAGAGTGGCGCGCTTCAGCGCGGGGCTCGCGATCGTCGCCGCGCTCGTCGCCGCGACCGCGCTCTGGACCGACCTGACGCCGCGGGTCGAGCGCGACTTCTTCTTCTCGTCGCGCAGCCGCACGCTCGAGCAGACCGCGCGCATCGAAGACCTCTTCACCCGCCACGGCCAGCTCGTCGTGATCGCCCGCGCGTCGGACATCGGATCCGGAGCCTACCTCAGCCGCGTCGCGCGTCTCGAAGAGGAGCTCGGCGCGGTCGACGGCGTCGTCGGCACCCGGAGCCTCGCGAGCGGCCCCGAAGAGCTCGACGACGCTCTCGAGAGTCCGCTCTGGAGCCGGCTCCTCGTCGCGGCCGACCGCTCGGCGACTCACCTGCTGCTCTTCGTCGAGGACCCGTGGCCCGACGCGATGATCCCGCGCGTCGAGGCGGCGGTCGCGCGCCACGAAGCTCCCGACTTCTCGCTCTCGCTCGCCGGAATCCCGCACACCGTCACGGTGATGCAGCGCCAGCTCGTGCGCGACTTCTCGGTGTTCAGCGCCGTCGCCGTCGCCGGCTTCGGCATCGCGTCGCTCGTGCTCTTCCGCTCGCTGCGCATCGCGCTCGGCATGCTCGCGTCGTGCACCGCCGCGGTCGCCGCGACCTTCCTCGCGCTCCAGGCCGCCGGCGCGAGTCTCGGGCTGCTGTCGGCGAACCTCGTGACGATCGTCTTCGTGCTGACCCAGTCGCACCTGGTGTTCCTGACCTCGAACTGGCGGCGCACGGCCACCGAGCGCGGCGCCGAAGGCGCGGTGCGCCGCGCGCTGCGCGAGACGCTGCGGCCGTCGCTCGCGTCGATGGCGACGACGCTGCTCGGCTTCGGCACGCTGCTCTTCGTCGATGCGAAGCCGCTGCGCGAGCTCGGCCTCGGGGGCGTCGTCGGCGGCACTGCGGCGTTCGCGGCCGCATATGCGCTCTACCCGCTCTTCCTCGCCGGTCCGGCGCCCCGGGCGCGGCGCGAGCGCGACGGCGCGGTCGAGCGCTGGCTCGCGCGGCGCAGCCCGGTCGCGGCGGCGGCGATCGCCGTGGCCTGCGCGCTGCTCGGCGTCGGGCTCGCGCGGCTCGACACGGACCCGAGCCTGCTCGCGTACTTCGACGAAGACGGCGAGATCCACGAGGCGCTCGCCTACCTCGACCGAAGGGTCGGCAGCACGCCGCTCGAGCTCGTGCTGCGCCGCGCCGACGGCCGCCCGGTGCTCGACGGCGAGGCTTCGTACCGCGACCTCTGGGAGCTGCAGCGCGCGCTCGAGCGCGAGCCGACCGTCGGGCGCATCGTGTCGCTGCCGGTGGTGCTCGCCGAGGGCGAGCGCTTCCCGCTCGTCGGCTCGCTGCTGTCGCGCGAGCTGATGCTGCGGATCCTCGAGACGCCGTTCTTCGACCGCGTCGGCGAGAGCTTCGTCACCGCCGACCGCCAGCAGACGCTCTTCGCGATCCAGATGACCGAGCACGCGCGCGAGGGTCCGCGCGTCGGCGTCGTCGCGCGGCTGCGCCAGGTCGCCCGGCGCCACGGCTTCGAGGCGCCGACCGCCGGCGGCGTGTTCTACCTCCAGGGCAAGCTCTCGCAGGTCGTCGCGCGCAGCATGGTCGAGAGCCTCGGCGCGCTCGCGCTGCTCTTCACCGCGGTCGCGTGGTGGACCACCGGCTCGCTGCGCGTCGCGCTCGCGATGACCGGCGTGCTCGCGCTGGCGCCGGTCGCGGTGTTCGGCGCGATGGGCGCGGCGCGCGTCCCGGTCGACGTCGTGACGGCGCCGGCCGCGAGCATCGGCGTCGGGCTCGCCGCGGACACGCTGCTCCACCTCGCCGTCGCCGCGAGGCGCGCGCGCGGCGCGGCGCCCTTCGACTGGCCGGCGTGGGCCGCCGGCATCCGCTCGCAGTGGCGCGCGATCGTGCGCGTGTCGCTCGTCGTCGGGCTCGGCTTCGGGCTGTTCGCGTTCTCCGGATTCCCGCCGACGCGGCGCTTCGGCCTCGCGATCGCCGCCGCGACGCTGCTCGCCGCTCCGCTCGCGCTCGCGCTGCTCCCGGTCGCGGCCACCGCGCTCGCGCGTCGGCGCGCCGGTTGAGCCTTCGCGACGGCTCAGTCCTTACACGCCCGCGCCGGCACTCCTTACAAACGCCGCGCCCCGGGCGCGCGGAGCGCCCGCTTCCGGTGCTTGGCACGGGCCTTGCTCCGACGAGGTGGGTGGGATCGGACCCCACCACTCGGAGGAAAGAACATGGCCATTCCGACCGTCATCTCGGCCAGCACCGCGATCGGCGACCCGGTCGTCAACGCCCAGGGCGAGGATCTCGGGAAGATCGAGGAGGTGATGCTCGACGTCCACGACGAGCGCATCGCCTACGCAGTGCTCTCGTTCGGCGGCTTCCTCGGCATGGGCAACAAGCTCTTCGCCGTGCCGTGGAGCGCGCTCGAGATCGACAGCGAGAACCACCGCTTCGTCCTCGACGAGCCGAAGGAGAAGCTCGAGAACGCGCCGGGCTTCGACAAGAGCGACTGGCCGGACATGGCCGACCGCCGCTTCGGCGAGCAGATCTTCGACTACTACGGCGTCGAGCGGTACTGGTAGCCCGATGCCCGAGAAGATCTGTCTCCACAAGCCCTGCCGCTGCCGGGCGGCGCCGGAGAGCGCCTACTGCAGCGACGTGTGCCACGCCGCCGAGCAGGCCAATCCCCAGGGAGCGGACTGCGGCTGCGGACACGCCGCGTGCGCGCGCGTGGGCGCTTCGGTGCACTGAACCACCCCGCGGCCCCGACTTGGGGGCCGCGGGGTCGGGCGCCGTAGGCCGGCGGCGCGGGACGCCGGGCCTGCGGCGAGCGCAGGCCCGGCGGGCGCGTCACGACTCCAGCCGGCTGCTCCACTCGCGGACTTCCTTCTCCGCCTTGTCGCGCTCCAGGCCCAGGCGCTCCTGCAGCTTGCCGACCAGCTCGTCCTTCTTTCCGCCGATCTGGTCGAGATCGTCGTCGGTGAGCTTGCCCCAGCGCTGCTTCGCGCGGCCGCGCAGCTGCTTCCACTTGCCCTCGATCGTGTCCCAGTTCATCGCGTGATCCTCCGTCGATCCGTCGTTCGTGGATCGCATGCGGGTGAAGAGCACGAAACGTGCCAGCGGCGGAACGCACCGAGGCGGCCGCCACGCCCGCCGCAACGGACGACGCCGTGGCGCTTCGTAGAAAGGGGGGACTCCGCGAAGCGCCTTCAGCGCAGCGCGCGCACGAGCTCCGACTTGCTCATCTGGCTGCGGTTCGGGACGCCGCGCTCGCGCGCGAGGTTGTAGAGTTCGTCGCGCGTGCGCTCCTCGAGCGGACGGTTCGGGTTCCCGCTGCCCTGCGTGCGCGCGCTCGGCGTACGGCCTTCGCTCCGGCGCTGCTTGTTCACCGTGCGAGCGGCGATCTCCTTCGCGCGCGCCGGTGACCTTCCGCGCTCGCGCTCGTTCTGCTTCACGTGCTCGTACTGCCGCTCGTCCTTGCGGCTCCAGGCCTTCGGCATCGCCCACCCTCCCGCTCGTGAATGACCGTCAGCGGGTGCAAGAAGCGAGCCGTGGCGGTGGCATGTTCGGACCCGGTTCGCCTAACGGAGCTTCGGCAGCAGCTCGCGCTCGCAGAAGTCGGGGAAGCCGTCCTGCTCGGGGCCCACCTGGTGCATCCAGACGTGGTCGTAGCCGGCGTCGGCGAACTTTCGCACGTTCTCGACGAAGGGCTCCACGAGCCCGTCGCCGACGCGCGCCGCGAGCTTCACCGACGTCGCCCGCGCCGCTTCAATCCCTCGTACTGCTTCTCGTTCTTCACGTTCGGTCGCTTCGAAGGCATCTCGGTTCTCCTCGTCCCCCGAGCGACGTAGCGAGCAACGGTCGTGCCAATCCCGCCGGATGAAGTGAACCGCGCTTTGTAGAACCGCCTTCTAACCTCGGGCTCGAAGCGGTCGAAACCCAATCGGGGAGCCTGGCACCCGCCTTGCATCGTCGGTGGAGCATCACGTCGGGAATCCACCCGACGTCGAGGAGGATCGATCGATGGCAGGGAAGAACCAGCAGCAGGGCGACAAGAACAAGCAGGGCGGACCGCTCACCGACGCCGAGCAGCGCACGCGCGAGCAGCGCGAGCGCGAGCGCGAGCGCGAGCGCGAGCAGGGTCAGCGCGACCCGGAGCAGCAGCGGTCGCGTTGATCGCGCGCCGAGTGCAGCGAGGTCGAGGCGGCGCGCCGAGCGGCCGCGTCCCGACGCGCTCCGAGCGCCTAGAGGCGGTCGATGACCGCTTCGCACAAGGCGTCGAGATCGTCGGGCTTGCGCGACGTGATGAGCGCGCCGTCCTCGACCCATGCGCGGTCGACCCAGCGGGCGCCCGCATTCTCGAAGTCCGTGCGCACCGACGGCCACGACGTCAGCGTGCAGCCCTCGACGACCCCGGCCTCGATCCGTGTCGCTCTTCATCGGTCAGCTCGCGTTCGCCGGCGACGCGCGCGCGCTCGACACGGCGAAGATCGCCGTGCTGGTCGCGTCGCTGCTCGCCGGCGCGCTCGGCGCCGCGTATCTGCGTTTCGTCGCGCCGGCCGCCAGAGACGAAGCGGCACGCTGATTGCATTTTCTACGACGAGATCGACACCGACACGACCAGAGAGGAGGATCGGGATGTCCGAGAAGCACCGACGCCGGGAAGGGCTTCGCCGCAGCGCCCGGATCGCCGTGGCCGCGACCGCCGTCGCCGCCGCGACGGCGGCCTTCGCCGGCTACGAGAGCCGCGAGAAGCTCGGGATCGGCAAGGACGTCGACCCGCTGCACGAGACCTACCTCCCGGTCGTGTCGGATCGGCCCTTCGACGAGATCCGCGCGCAGGACGAGAAGGAGAAGGCGAGGTTCGAGAAGCGCCAGCGCCAGCTGCTCGAGCGCCGCTACGAGCTGGCCGATCGCCCGTCCGACGTCCGGATGGCCGGCGGCCGCAAGGCGGTGCAGCGCGGCGTGCGCGTGAAGCTGCCGAAGGGGTCGACCTGGGAGCAGCTCGCGTCGCTCTCGCCCGAGGAGATCCGCAGCCAGGGCGTGTGGCCCGAGGGCTTCCTGCCGCTGCCGCACGCGAAGCACGAGACCGGCGGCCAGGTGATCCCGGAAGACCACATCGAGACGATCGAGCGCCTCGAGCGCCGCTCGCTCGAGCGCTTCGACGTCGACTTCGACCTGCCCGAGCACCTGCTGCC
This sequence comes from uncultured Spirochaetales bacterium, assembly GCA_964597285.1. Taxonomy (GTDB): domain Bacteria; phylum Myxococcota_A; class UBA9160; order UBA9160; family SMWR01; genus JAHEJV01. The sequence continues at coordinate 1,298 of CAZQYK010000141.1, read as the reverse complement.
CGAGTTCCCGCCGCCGATCTTCCTGACGACGCGGCCCGAGCTCGGCGACGTCTCGCAGGGCCAGCTGCTGTCGATCGCGAACTACTACGAGCTGATGCACGGCCTGCTGACGCCGGTGCAGATGGAGGGCCTGCGCCTGCTGCTGACGCCGTTCCCGCAGCAGCAGTTCAACCAGACCGAGGACCGCAAGGTCGCCGAGCCGAGCCTCGGCATCGCCTGCCTCGACTGCCACGCCAACGGACACACGAACGCCGCGTTCCACCTGAACCCCGACACGCGGCCCCACGTCGCGCGCTTCCGGCTCGACACGGTCAGCCTGCGCGGCATGCACAACCAGCAGATCCACGGCTCGAAGCGCTCGCTGCGCTCCGTCGAGGACTTCACCGAGTTCGAGCAGCGCACCGCCTACTTCGACGGCGACCAGGTGACCGCCGCGAAGAAGGGCGTGAACCTGCCCGACCGCGCCAGCCAGGTGGCGCTGATGGCCCAGATGCAGAACCTCTTCGACTTCCCGCCGGCGCCGAAGCTCGACGTCTTCGGCCGGCTCGACCGGGCGCGAGCGACCGAGCAGGAGCTGCGCGGCGAGGCGCTCTTCTTCGGCAAGGCCCGCTGCGGCGAGTGCCACCCCGCTCCGTTCTACCTCGACGACAAGATGCACGACCTGCGCGTCGACCGCTTCTACGAGCCGCACGAGAGCAACGGCAAGTGGATCGCCGCGGTCGGCCCGATCAAGACCTTCACGCTGCGCGGCATCAAGGACTCCCCGCCGTATCTGCACGACGGGCGGCTGCCGACGCTCGACGACGCGGTCGAGTTCTTCAACCTCGTCACCGGGGTGAAGCTGAGCGCGCAGGAGAAGGAGGACCTGACGGCCTTCCTGCTCTGCCTCTAACGTCGGAGCGCCAGGCGGGCCGCTCGGGCCGGGGCGCCGAGCCGCTCGCGCAGCTCCGCGTGCGACGCGACGACGAGATCGGCGTCGGGGAGTGCGCTCGCGTCGTCGTAGGCTGCGCGCAGCCGGATCGAGCGCATGCCGGCCGCGCGCGCGCCGGCCACGTCGGTGCGCCGCAGGTCGCCGACGTGCGCGGCCTCGGCGGCGGGCGCTGCGAGCGCGGCGAGCGCGCGGCGGAACGGCATCGGGTCGGGCTTCGGCACCCCGATCTCGTCGGAGAAGACGCAGCACGCGAGCGGCTCGAGCAGCCCGGCAGCGCCGAGCAGGCGGCGCACGACACGGCCCGGCGTGAGGCCGGTGTCGCAGACCAGCCCGAGGCGCAGGCCGGCGCGCGCGAGCGCGGCGAGCG
>CAZQYK010000140.1:0-4293 GCA_964597285.1 uncultured Spirochaetales bacterium | reverse complement strand
CGCGCCGCTCGGGTTGCAGCTCGTCGCGGTCGGCGGCCCGACGCCGGCGCGCTCGCAGCCCTCGGCGAGCGCGCGCGCCGCGGCGTGCGGCGAGCAGCGCACGCCGACGCCGGCGCCCGACGCGACGCCGCGCGCGAAGCGTCCGTCGCAGCGCAGCACGAGCGTCAGCGGCCCCGGCCAGAACGCGGTCGCGAGCCGGCGCGCCGCCGCGTCGACGCGGAAGCCGAGCGGCTCGAGCGCGGCGACGCCGCTGACGAGCACCGAGAGCGGCGCGTCGTCGGCGCGGCCCTTGAACGCGCGCAGCTCCGCGACGGCCGCGTCGCTGCGCGAGTCGACGCCGAGGCCCCAGACGGTCTCGGTCGGGTACGCGAGGATCGCGCCGCGCGCGATCCAGGCCACCGCGGCGTCGACGGCGAGCTCCTTCAACGCGCCAGCGACCGCGCCGCGATGTCGCCGCGGCGCTGGACGCCCTCGAAGGAGACGAGGTCGGCCGCCGCGTACGCGCGCGCGCGCGCCTGGGCCACGTCGCCGCCGTGCGCGGTGACGCCGAGCACGCGCCCTCCGCTCGTCTCGAAGCCCCCGTCGGCGCCGCGGCGCGTGCCGGCGTGGAACACGACGACGCCTTCCGCTCGCGCGGCGTCGTCGAGGCCGCGGATCGGCCGGCCCACCGGGTAGCTGCGCGGGTAGCCCTCGGACGCGAGCACGACGCACACCGCGGCCCCGCGCGTCGCCGGTGGCGCCTCGCGCGACAGCCGCCCGCGCGCCGCGGCGTCGAGCAGCGGCACGAGGTCGCCCTCCATCTGGACCATCAGCGCCTGTGTCTCCGGGTCGCCGAAGCGCACGTTGAACTCGATCACGCGCGGGTCACCGGCGCCGTCGATCATCAGCCCGACGAAGAGCACCCCGCAGTACGGCGCGCCGTCGGCGGCGAGGCCGCGGATCGTCGGGTGCACGATGCGCTCGAGGATCCGCTTCTCGACGGCCTCGTCGACGACCGGGGCCGGCGCGTACGCGCCCATGCCGCCGGTGTTCTCGCCGCGGTCGCCGTCGAGCGCGCGCTTGTGGTCCTGCGCAGCCGCGAGCGCGACGACGTGCGCACCGTCGCTGATCGCGTAGTACGAGGCCTCCTCGCCGACGAGGCGCTCCTCGATCACGACGCGGTCGCCGGCTGCGCCGAAGCGGCGCGCGCTCATCATCTCGTCGAGCGCGGGGAGCGCGGCGTCGGGGCCGTCGCAGACCGCGACGCCCTTGCCAGCCGCGAGCCCGTCGGCCTTGACGACGCAGCCCCGCGGCTGGCGGCGCGCGTGCTCGCGCGCGGCGTCGAGGTCGTCGAACACGGCGAAGCCGGCGGTCGGGATGCCGTGGCGCTGCATGAAGGACTTCGCGAAGGCCTTGCTGCCCTCGAGCCGCGCGGCCGCGGCCGACGGACCGAAGGTCGCGACCCCGGCCTCGCGCAGCCGGTCGGCGAGCCCGGCGACGAGCGGATCCTCGGGGCCGACGACGGCGAGGTCGACGCGCTCCGAGCGCGCGAGCGCGACGACGCCGTCGAGGTCGCCGGCCGCGACGCCGGGGAAGCAGCGCGCGACGTCGGCGATCGCGTCGCTGCCGGGCGCCGCGAGCAGTGCGTCGACGCGCGGGCTGCGTGCGATCTTCCACGCCAGCGCGTGCTCGCGCCCGCCCGAGCCGACGAGCAGGATGCGCATGCTCAGTGCCGGAAGTGGCGCACGCCGGTGAAGAGCATCGCCAGGCCGAGCCGGTCGGCCGCGGCGATCACCTCGTCGTCGCGCACCGAGCCGCCGGGCTGCACGAAGGCCGTCGCGCCGGCCGCCGCGGCGGCCTCGAGACCGTCCGGGAAGGGGAAGAAGGCGTCGCTCGCGAGCGCCGACCCGCGCAGGTCGAGGCCGACGCGCGCGGCCTTCTCGCGCGCCTGGTGGATCGCGTCGACGCGCGACGTCGCGCCGCCTCCGATCGCGAGCGTGCCCTCGGCGTCGGCGAACACGACCGCGTTGCTCTTGACGTGCTTGACGACGGCCCAGCCGAACGCGAGCGCGCGCAGCTCGTCCTCGCTGGGCTTGCGCTGCGTCGCGACGCGGCACGCGGTCACGTCCTCGACGCCTGCGTCCGACTCCTGCACGAGCACGCCACCGAACACGCGCCGCAGGTCGAGCTCGGCCGACGGCACGCGCTCCGGGTGGAAACGCAGCAGCCGCCGGTTCTTCTTCTTGCGCAGCAGCTCGAGCGCGTCGGCGTCGAAGCCGGGCGCGATCAGCACCTCGGTGAAGATCTCGTCGACGGCGCGGGCCAGCTCGAGGTCGAACGCGCGGCTCGACACGACGATGCCGCCGAAGGGAGACTCCGGGTCGGTGCGGAACGCGCGCCGGTACGCCGCGGCGGGGCTGTCGCCGAGCCCGACGCCGCAAGGCGTGTTGTGCTTCAGGATCGCGACGGCCGCGCGCTCGCCTTGCGACAGGTCGGCGATCAGCGCGAGCGCCGCCTGCACGTCCACGATGTTGTTGAACGAGAGCTCCTTGCCGTGCAGCGGCTCGGCGACCTCGAGGAAGCGCCCGTAGAGCGCCGCGCGCTGGTGCGGGTTCTCGCCGTAGCGCAGCGTCGCCGCGCGCGAGAGGCCGACCTCGAGACGCGGCGGGAACGGGTCGCCGGCTTCGCGTTCGCGCGAGACGAGCCAGGCGTGGATCGAGGTGTCGTAGCGCGCGGTGCGCTCGAAGGCCTCGAGCGCGAGCCGCGCGCGCGTCGCGTCGCCGAGCCCGCCGCGCTCGCGCAGCTCGGCGAGCACCGCTTCGTAGTCGTCGGGGTCGACGACGACGCCGACCCAGGCGTGGTTCTTCGCCGCCGAGCGGATCATCGACGGCCCGCCGATGTCGATCTTCTCGATCGCGTCGGCGAGCGTGGCGTCGGGGTTCGCGACGGTGGCCTCGAAGGGATAGAGATTGACGACGACGAGGTCGATCGTGCGGAGGTCGTGGCCCTCGAGATCGGCGCGGTCGCCGTCGTGGTCGCGGCGCGCCAGGATGCCGCCGTGCACGCGCGGGTGCAGCGTCTTGACGCGGCCGCCTAGCATCTCGGGGCTGCCGGTCAGCGCGTCGACGGCGACGACGGCGAGGCCGGCGTCCGCGAGCGCGTTCGCGGTGCCTCCCGACGCGACGAGCTCGACGCCGAGCTCGGCGAGACCGCGCGCGAACTCGACCAGGCCGCGCTTGTCGGAGACGGAGAGCAGCGCGCGCCCGATGCGGCGCACGCGGTCCGACGGGGACCGCTCGGTGGGGGTCATGAAGGGCATCTCCTCCCGGGCCGGATGCGGCCGGCGGGAGCTTCGGCTCGGCGGGGGTCGCGTCGAGGGTTTACCGAGGGCCGCCGCCGGCGTCAAACCGCGCCGGCGCTGCGGCGCACACGCGCGTCGCGTGCGCGCCGAGCGGGCTCGAACGGCGTCTCATCCGCCGACGTCGGCGCCTCGCACCACGCGTCGCACCCGCGCGCCGACGCGCACGAAGAGCTCGTAGGCGAGCGTCCCGGCGGCCTCCGCGGCCTCCTCGACCGGCAGCACCGCGGGCCCGCCGGGCTCGGCGCTGCCGAACACGACCGCGCGGTCGCCGAGCGCGACCTCGGCGTCGCCGACGTCGACGGTCACGTAGTCCATCGACACGCGGCCGGCGATCGGGCGGCGCGCGCCGGCGAGCCAGACCGCGCCGCGCCCGGTCGCCGCGATCGGCACGCCGTCGGCGTAGCCGAGCCCGAGCGTCGCGATGCGCGTGTCGCCCGGCGCGGCCCAGCGCGCCGCGTAGCCGACCGCCTCGCCGCGCCGCGCGCGGCGCAGCGCGACGACCGGCGCCCGCACGCTCATCACCGGCCGCAGCGCGGCGCGGCGGTGCGCCGACGGCTGAGCGCCGTAGAGGAGCAGGCCCGGACGCACCGCGTGCTGCTCCGGCCCGTCGCCGCCGAGCGCGTCGAGCGCGACGAGGCCGGCCGAGTTCGCCGCGTGCACGCAGCCCGGCGGCACGCCGCGCCGCGCGACCTCGGCCAGCACCGCGGCGAACGCGCGCAGCTGGGCGCGGGTCGGCTCGAGGTCGGCCTCGTCGGCGCGCGCGAAGTGGGTCAGCACGCCCGCGAGAGCGAGCGCCGGCTCGGCGGCCAGGTCGGCGACGAAGCCGGCCGCCGCGTCGGGCGGGACCCCCATGCGCCGCATGCCGGTGTCGACCTCGACGTGCACCCGCGCCGCGGCGCCGCGCCGGCGCGCGGCCGCGGCGAGCGCGTCGCGGCCGCGGCGGTCGTGCAGCA
>CAZQYK010000139.1:0-3489 GCA_964597285.1 uncultured Spirochaetales bacterium | reverse complement strand
GTTCCGCTCCGCCGACGGCTCGCTGCGCGAGCAGCTCTTCGACGCGCGCGTCGACCCCGACGAGCGCGAGGACCGCCTCGCCGCCGAGCCGGAGGCCGCGGCGCGGCTGCGCGAGCGCACCGAGCGCTACCTCGCCGGCGTGCCGCCGTGGGGCGAGGCGCCGCCGCCGCTCGAGCTCGACGAGATGCAGCTGAATCAGCTCCGCGCGCTCGGCTACCGGTTGCCGTAGTGCCCGCCCGGACCCGCGCGCGGCGATGAGCCGCGCGGCCGTCTTCTTCGCGGCTCGTGCCGGGGGCCTCGCGACCTGCGCGCTGATGCTCGTCGCGGCCGGCCAGCCGATCTTCACCGACGACGCGTGGTGGCACCTCGCGCTCGGCCGCGCGTTCGCCGCCAGCGGCGTGCCGCTCGGCGACGACCCGCTGCTCTTCGCCGCCGCCGGCCCGGCGCAGACCGGCTCGTGGCTGTGGGACGTCGCGCTCGGGCACGCGCTGTCGCTCGGCGGCTTCGCCGGCCTGCGCGCGCTCCACGTCGCGCTCGTCGCGGCGATCCTCGCGCTCGCGTGGTCGCAGCTGCGGCGCGCGAGCGCGTCGGCCGCGCTCGCGAGCCTCGGCACCGCGGCCTTCGTCGCGCTCGCCGCGTACCGCCTCGTGCAGCTGCGGCCGCACCTGTTCACGATGCTCGCGCTGCTCGTGCTGCACCGGCTGCTCGTCGAGCCGGGCGCGCGGACGTCGGTCGGCCGGATCGCGCTCGCCGTGGCGCTCGTCGCGCTCTGGGCGAACGTGCACGCGTCGTTCCCGCTCGCGTTCGTGCTGCTCGGTGCCGCCGCGGTCGGCTGCGCGCTGGCGTCGCTGGGCGAGGGCGCGGAAGGCCCGCAGCGCGCGCGCGCGCTGGGCCTCGCCGCGGCGCTCGTGCTCGCGCTCGTCGCGTCGCTCGCGAACCCGTCCGGCGTCGACGCGCTGCGTCCGTACTTCGTCGCCGGGAGCGAGACGCCGGCGCTCGCCGCGGTCGTCGACGAGTGGCGTCCGGCCGAGCCGTGGCGGCTCCCGGTGCCGACGCTGCCGCCGTCGCCGCTCGCGTGGGCGCTCTTCGGCGGGAGCGGACTCGCGCGCGCCGCGGCGCTCGCGCGCGCGGCGCGCGCCGCGCCCGGCGACCGGCCCGACCCGTCGGAGGTCGGCCCGGCGCTCGCCGGCGTCGCGCTGCCGCTCGTCGCGGTGCGCTTCCTGTGGCTCGGCCTCTTCCCGCTGCTGCTCGTCGGGCACGCGCTGCGCGCGCGTCATGGCGCCGCGTGGCTGGGCCCGGCTGCCGCGGTCGCGTCGCTCGGCGTCGCGCTCGCGTTCGTGCGCTGCGGCGACTGGCCGGTGATCACGCGCGGCCTGCCGACGACGTGGAGCGGCTACTGGCAGCCGTACCCGGTCGAGAAGTACTTCGCCGAGTCGATCTGGTGGCTCGCCGACGCCGGGCTCTCCGGGAACCTCTACACGGAGTACCCGCTCGCCGGCTTCGCGAACTTCTGGCTCGCGCCGCGGATTCGCACGCTCGCGAACGGCACGCTGAACTTCTCCCCCGACGCCGCGCAGGCGCTCGGCGCGATCGCCGACGCCCGCGGCGCACGGCCGGGCGAGAGCCTCGAGGCGCTGCTCGACCGGCTCGGCGTCGACCTCTTCCTCGGTGTGCGCCCGCCCGAGGTCGGTCACGCGGTCCGGCCGTGGGCGTCGACGCTCGCCCACCTCGACGGCGCCGACGGCTGGATCCCGGTCTTCCGGAGCCTCGACAGCGCGGTGTATCTGCGCGCGAACCAGAACAACCGCGAGAACCTCGCACGCGCCGCGCGCTACTACGCCGAGCGCGGCGTGCCCTTCGACGAGCGCCGCGGCTTCGACGTCGCGGCGGCGCTGCGCGCCGCGCCCGGGTGGTGCGTGGCGCACGGCCTCGTTCCGGCGGGCTTCGTGCGCAGCGAGCACGCGGCGCGCTTCGGCGGCAGCGTCGAGCGGCACGTGCAGAGCGACCGCGTCGCCGCGCTGTACGCGGTGCTCGGCCTCTACGAGGAGGCGGTCGCGCTCGACCGCGCGACGCTGCGCGACGCGCCCGACGACGTCCGCGCGCGACGGCGGCTCGTGTGGTCGCTGCTGCGGCTGCGCCGCTTCGCGGAGGCCGCCGACGCGGCCGCGCCGCTCGCCGGGCAGCCCGAGGAGGACGGGCTCTCGCACCACCTCGTCGAGGCCGCGGACACGATCGGCGGGCTCGACGAGCCGGAGCGCTCGGCGGCGCTCGCGCGGCTGCCCTTCCTCGCGCGCGTCGAGGTGCCGTGGCTGCTCGCCGGCGTGCGCGGACCGCCCGTGCGCGACGCCGCCGCGGCGCCACGGATGCCGCGCGAGTAGGGGCCGCCTCGGAAAGCAGTATCCTGTTTGGCGCCATGGCGTCGGTCGAGGCGAAGACCCCGAAGCTCGCGCAGCGCGTCGCCGAGCGGATCGAGCGCGAGATCCTCGACCGCGACCTGTCGCCCGGCCACCGCCTCGGCACCGAGGCCGAGCTGACGCGCCGCTTCGCGGTGAGCCGCGCGGCGCTGCGCGAGGCGATCCGCCTCGTCGAGCGACGCCAGCTCGCGGAGACCCGACGCGGCAACGGCGGGGGGCTCTTCGTGCGCCAGCCGGCGTACGACGCGGTCGCGCACTCGCTGTGCGCGTATCTCGAGTCGATCGGGCTCGAGATCGACGAGCTCTTCGAGGCGCTCCAGATCGTCAACACCGCGACCGTCGGGCTCGCGGCGCGGCGCGCCGACCCCGCCGGCGCGGAGGCGTTGATCGCGAGGGTCGAGGATTGGGGGCCGGCCGGCCCGCCGCAGCGCGAGGCGGCGCGCTTCCAGGACTTCTACGCGCACGCGTCCGCGCTCGCCCGGAGCCCGGCGCTCGCGCTCTTCGTGCGCACGCTGCACCACGCGGCCGAGCACGTCGCGTTCGGCCTGCACTACCGGCCCGACGAGATCGCGCGCGACCAGCGCGCGCTGCGGCGGGTCATGCACCGCATCGCGCTCGCGATCCGGCGCGGGCAGCCGATCGCGGCGGAGCGGCACATGGCGACCTTCCTCGACCGCCTCGAGCGCCGTTTCCGCGCGCTGAAGCCGCGGCGGCGCCGCGGTGGGTCGGGCACGCGCAAGCGCGCCGCCGCGCTCGCGCGCGAGATCGGCGAGGACATCCGCCGCAGCGGCCGCCGGCCCGGCGAGCGGCTCGGCTCCGAGCCCGAGCTGATCGCGCGCTTCGACGTCAGCCGCGCGGCGCTGCGCGAGGCGGTGCGCCTGCTCGAAGAGCACGGCGTCGCGCGGACGCGGCGCGGGCTGCACGGCGGCCTGATCGTCGCCGAGCCCGATCCGACGCGCGTGATCCGCTCCGCCGCCCGCTACCTGTCGCGCGTCGATCGCTCCGGCGAGCCGCTGCGCGAGGCGCGGCGACTGGTCGATCCCGCGGCGGCCGCGCTCGCCGCCGAGCGCGCGAG
>CAZQYK010000138.1:0-7053 GCA_964597285.1 uncultured Spirochaetales bacterium | reverse complement strand
ATGCGCGCCCGCCCGCGTCGAGCAGGCGCAGGAAGCTCGCGAGGTCGAGCAGCGGGTCGCCGATCGTCGCGTTCTCCCAGTCGAGGATCGCGGCGATCCGCGGCGGCGGATGCGGCGCGACGAAGACGTTCGCGAGGTGATAGTCGCCGTGCATGATCGCCGGCGTCCACGCTTCGTCGTCGGGCCGGTGCGCCTCGAGCCACGCGCCGACCTCGCGCAGGCCCGAGAGGTCGCGTCCCGGCGCGTCGCCGTAGCGCGCGAGCTGCCGGCCCCAGCGCTCGACCTGCCGCTCGTGGAAGCCGGCCGGCCGGCCGAAGTCGCCGAGCCCGCGCGTGCGCCAGTCGACGCGCGCGAGCTCGCCGAGCGCCGACATCGCCGCGAGCGCGATGCCGCGCCGCAGCGCCGCGTCGCCGGCGAAGCGCTCGGGCAGCCCGAAGGCCGGGGCGAATCCGTCGACGTGCTCCATCAGGTAGGCGACGCCGCCGGCGACCGACGGGTCCTCGCAGAGCGCGACCGGCCGCGGGTGCGGCACCGGCGTTCCGTCGAGCGCCGAGAGCAGCCGGAACTCGCGCCTCATGCCGCGCTCGGCGCCGTCGAGCGCGAGCTTCGCCGGGCGCCGCAGCACCCAGCGCGCGCCCCCGCGCTTGACGCCGATGCTCTCGTTCGACATGCCTCCGCTGATGCGACGCACGCGCAGCGGGGCCCCCGGTGCGAGGCCGAGCGAGTCGAGCCACGCGGCGAGCCGCGACTCGTCGACGAGGCCGCCGAGGTCGGCCGACTTGAGCGCTGCGAACTCGCTCGTCATGGCCGATCGGAGAGACCGTCGGCGCCGAGAAAGCGGCAGCGGCAGCGCGCGATCCGCCAGCCGTCCGCCGTGCGCACCAGGTCGTCCTCGTACACGGCGCGCCGCGACTCGCCGCTGCGGCGGTCGACGAAGAGCAGGTTGCGCGCCGTGCGCGCGGCGTCGGGCCCGGTCATCTCGACGACCGGCGGGCCGCCGAGGTGGAGGCCTCCCGGCGCGCCGCCGAGCATCGCGCGCAGGCCGTCGTGGCCGTCGAACGAGCGGCCGTGCACTTCGTAGCGCGCGTCGGGCGTGAACAGCGCGACCCAGCCGTCGGCGTCGTCGCGGTCGAGCGCGAGGCAGTAGCGCGCGAGCAGGTCGGCGATCGCGACGTGGTCTTCGGGGGTCGGGAGCACGCTTCAGTCTCGCAGCTCCTGGGCCGGCAGGGAAGTCGTCGCCGGCGCGGAATCGCTTGCCCGGACGGTTCCAGATCCATAGATTGGCCGCCAGGGAGAGAAGCGAAGCGATGGAGCTCGTCCCGTTCCGTCACTGGGTCGTCGCCCGCGCCGACGACGATCACCCCGCGATCCGCTTCGAGGACGCGTCGTGGACCTACCGCGAGGCCGTGCGCGCGGGCGCCGAGCGCGCCGCATTCCTGCTGGCCGCGCGTCGAGCGGAACGCCCGCTGCACGTCGGCGTGCTGCTCGAGAACGTGCCCGAGTTCTGGTTCTGGCTCGCCGCGGCAGCGCTGTCGGGCGGCGTCGTCGTCGGGATCAACCCGACGCGCCGCGGCGCCGAGCTCGCGCGCGACGTGGCGCACACGGACTGCCAGTGGATCGTCACCGACGCCGCGCACCGCGCGCTGCTCGACGGGCTCGAGCTCGACGCGGAGATCCTCGAGGTCGACGACGCGGCGTACGCGGAGCGGCTCGCGCCCTTCCTCGGCGCACCGATCCCGGACGTCGACGTCGCGATGACGGACACGCTGCTCCTGATCTTCACGTCCGGCACGAGCGGCGCGCCGAAGGCGGTGATCTGCACTCAGCAGAAGCTCTCCCTCGTCGCGCAGAACGTCGTCGGGATCGCGAATCTCCACCGCGAGAGCGTCGCCTACGTCGCTATGCCGATGTTCCACTCCAACTGCCTGTTCATGGGCTGGGGGCCGGCGATCGTCGTCGGCGCCACCGCGGTGCTGCGGCGCAGGTTCTCGGCCTCGTCGTTCCTGCCGGACGTCCGCCGCCACGGCTGCACCTACTTCAACTACGTCGGCAAGCCGCTCTCGTACGTGCTCGCGCAGCCCGAGCGGCCCGACGACTCCGACAACCCGCTCGAGATCGTGTTCGGCAACGAGGCCGCCGACCTCGACATCGAGCGCTTCGGCAAGCGCTTCGGGGTGCCGGTGATCGACGCGTACGGCTCGACCGAGACCGGCGCCAGCGTGCGCCGCGTCGACGGCATGCCGAAGGGCGCGCTAGGCCGCGCCGACGACGCGCTGAGGATCCTCGACCCCGAGACGGAGCGGGAGTGCCCGCCGGCGGTCTTCGACGGCCGGGGCCGGCTCCAGAACGCCGAGGAGGCGATCGGCGAGCTCGTCAACACGCGCGGTGTCGACCTCTTCGAGGGCTACTACCGCAACGACGAGGCCAACGCGGTGCGCGTGCGCAACGGCTGGTACTGGACCGGCGACCTCGCCTACCGGGACGCCGACGGCTTCGTCTACTTCGCCGGCCGCGACTTCGAGTGGCTGCGCGTCGACGGCGAGAACTTCTCCGCGGCGCCGGTCGAGCGGATCCTCGCGCACTTCCCCGGCGTCGTGCTCGTCGCGGTCTACGCGGTGCCCGACGTCGACGTCGGCGACCAGGTGATGGCCGCGCTCGAGCTGCGCGACCCCGAGGCCTTCGACGCGGAGGCCTTCGACGCGTTCCTCGCGCGGCAGGGCGACCTCGGCACGAAGTGGGCGCCGCGCTACGTGCGCACGAGCCGCTCGCTGCCGGTGACCCAGACGAGCAAGGTGCAGAAGCGCCAGCTGCGCTCCGAGCGCTGGGAGTGTGAAGAGCCGGTCTGGTTCCGCCCGGCCAACGGCGAGGGCCTGCGGCGCATGCGGCCCGAGGACCGGGTCGCGCTGCGCGAGGCGTTCGCGTTGCGCGGTCGCGAGTCGCTGCTGATCTGATCTCCGGCCGAGCGCATCGCCGGCAGGACCGGCCCGCCGGCGTGAGAGCGGCCGGCCGCCCTAGCTCGCCTGTGCGCGCGGCAGGAAGCGCCACAGCAGCGCCATCCCGAGGGTCCCGCTCAGCACCGACGCGCCGAGGATGCCGACCTTGGCCGCATCGAGCGTCGCGTCGTCGAGCGCGAGGCCGGCGATGAAGAGCGACATCGTGAAGCCGATGCCGGCCAGGCAGCCGCCGCCTGCGACCGCCGCCCAGTCCAGTCCGTCCGGCAGCCGCGCGAGTCCGAGCCGCACGGCGACGTAGCTGAAGAGCACGATTCCGAGCGGCTTCCCGAGCAGGAGACCGGCGCCGACGGCGAGCGCGACGGGGCTCGTCAGCAGCGCCGCCTCGAACGCGACGCCCGCGTTCGCGAGCGCGAAGATCGGCATGATCAGGAACGCCGACCACGGGTGCAGCGCGTTCTCGAGCCGCTCGAGCGGAGACAGCGCTTCGCGCGCGGCGACCTGGACGCGCTCGAGCAGCGCGCGGCGGCTTCCGAAGACCGGCCAGCCTTCACCGCGCCAGACGACTCGCGCGCGATCGACGATCTTGCCGAGACGCGTGTCGCTGACCCAGCTGCGCGCGGGCGTCATCAGGCCGAGGATCACTCCAGCGATCGTCGCGTGGACGCCGGACTCGTGGAACGCCACCCACACCGCGGTGCCGACCAGCGCGTAGACGCCGACGGTGCGCACACCGACGCTTCGGAGCGCGCCGACCAGTCCCAGGCCCGCCAGGCCCAGCGCCAGGGCTGCGAGGTCGAGGCTCTCGGTGTAGCCCACCGCGATCACGAGGATCGCGCCGACGTCGTCCGCGATCGCCAGCGAGAGCAGGAACACGCGCAGGCTCGCCGGAGCGCGGCGTCCCAGCACGGCCAAGCAGCCGACGACGAACGCGATGTCGGTCGCCATCGGGATGCCCCAGCCCCGCGCCGCCGGATCGCCCCACAGCAGCGCGAGGTAGAGGCCCGCGGGCACGATCATCCCCCCGAGCGCCGCCGCGATCGGCAGCGCCGCCTTCCGCAGCTCGCGCAGCTCGCCGAGCACGAGCTCGCGCTTCACCTCGAGCCCGACGACGAAGAAGAAGATCGCCATCAGCCCGTCGCTCACCCAGTGCTTGAGCGAGTGGTCCATCGCGAAGCCGCCGAAGCCGAAGGAGACGCGCGTCTTCCAGAACCCGAGGAACGCTTCGGCGGCGCCCGAGTTCGCCGCGACCAGCGCGATCGCCGCGGCGCCGAGCAGGACGCCGCCGCCGGCGGCCTCGACGTGCAGGAAGCGCTGGATCGGCGCGACGATGCGCCGAACCGGCTCGCGGGGCAGCTCGACGTCCTCGGGTCCCATGCGGCGCCGACCGTAGCGTGCCGGCGAAGGGGCGAAGTTCCGAAAAAAGTGAAGGCGATTTCCCAATAAATGGGAAAGACCTTCCTGATTCTCTCGGCCCGCTGGGCCGGCGGCGGGCCAACCTTCCGACACAGCGAGGGATTTCTCTGGCGGCGCCCCTGGGTACGGAATTTGCGAAGCATCGCCACGAATTGGCTCGCCGTCTGCGGGGCGGGTCGGCTCGCTGACGCTGATCCACTGCGTCGGCTCGACCGGGCGAGTCGGTGCAGGGCTTCACGCCCCGCGACGTCGAGGCGCTCGTCGCGCGCCGAGGAGCTGCGATTCCCCGTACACTGCGTGCGGCTCGCCTTCCGAACGGAGAAGGAGGTCGATCGTGTTCGATCTGACGGGACGGAAGGCGCTGGTCACCGGAGCGGGGCAGGGAGTCGGCGATGGGATCGCGCGCGCGCGGGCGCGCGCCGGCGCGACGGTCGCGATCAACGACCTCCACGGGGAGCGCGCGCGGGCGGTCGCGGCGAAGATCGAGGCGGAGGGGAGCAAGGCGACCCCGGCCGCCTTCGACGTCTCCGACTACGCTGCGGTCGAGACCGGCATCGCGGCCGTCGAGTCCGCGATCGGTGGCCTCGACATCCTCGTCAACAACGCGGGCGTCCCCGAGTCGATGGGGATCCAGCAGTTTCGCGACAGCGCGCCCGAGTCGTGGCGCCCGTACGTCGACGTCAACCTCTACGGGGTCATGAACTGCTCGCGTGCCGTGATCAACGGCATGTGCGGGCGCGAGTACGGGAGGATCGTGACGATCTCCTCGGGCGCGGGCACGGTGGGCCTGAACCTCGGCGTCTCGCCCTACGCGGCCGGAAAGGGCGGCGGCATCAGCTTCATGCGGCACCTCGCCCTCGAGAGCGCGAGGCACGGCGTCACGGCCAACACGCTCGCGATCGGGATGATCGACAACCACGCCGATCCGAGCGTGACCGAGCATCTCGCGCGGCAGATCCCGGTCGGGCGCCTCGGCCGGCCCGACGACATCGCGGCGCTCTGCCTCTACCTGGTCTCCGACGAGGCGTCGTGGATGACCGGCCAGACGGTGGAGCTCAACGGCGGCAGCATCACGACCTAGCCGGAGCGAAGGACATGCAATGACCCCGATCATCGACGTCGACTCCCACTTCGAGCCGGGCGCCGACTGGCTCGATCCCTACCCCGAGCTGGCGACGCGGCTACCGAAGCTCGACCCCGCCCGCCTCGCGGTGGACACGATCGTCGGCGACCTGCTGCGCGACGTGCCGCCCGAGCAGCGGCCGCCGCTCGACGAGCTCCTCCCGCCCGGGCTCCTCACGCTCTTCGGCGACGAGAAGCGCGCCGAGGCCGAGCGGCGCGAGGAGTTCACGGGAAGGAACCAGTTCCAGGTCGCGAACGCGGCGGCGCGCGTGAAGTGGCTCGACGCGCAGGGGATCGCGATCCAGAACGTGATCTGCCTGTCCGGGATCGCGTACAACGCGGAGATCGCCGATCCGACGCTGCGCCAGGAGGTGCTGCGGACCTGCAACACCTGGCTGGCCGACACCTGTGCCGCGTCCGCGGGCCGCCTGCTTCCGGTCACGGCTCTCGAGTACGGCGACCTCGACCGGGCCGTCGCCGAGCTCGAGCGGATGCGCGGCCGCGGGAGCCGGATCTTCCTGATCCCCGCCTACCCGGTGAACGGCGTCCCGCCGGCCCACCCGAGCTGGGACCGCCTCTGGGCGGCTGCCGTCTCGCTCGGCATGGCGCCGATGCTCCACACCGGCTTCGAGCACATGCGCTTCGATCCGGGCTGGGCGAACCTCGGCGCCGGCGCCACCGAGCTGCGCATGCTCGGCGGCGCGCACCGTCACGTCGCGCCGACGACGCTCGTCAACGCCCTGATCTACACCGGCGTCTTCGAGCGCTTTCCGACGTTGACGCTGCTCCTCGCCGAGGTCGGCACCGGCTGGCTGCCGTTCCTGTACCGCGAGATCGACGACCGCGTGGCGCCGGTCGCCGAGCTCTTCCTCGGCAAGTCGAGGCTCCCGCTGCGGCCGAGCGAGTACCTCGCGCGCAACGTCCGCGCGACGCCGCTCTCGGCCGGCAACGACCAGCCGCTGCTGCGCATCCTGGGCGACCTGCCCGACGACATGATCGTCTTCTCGTCGGACTTCCCGCACTTCGAGGGCTTCACCGACCCGATCGGGCACTATGCCGAGGCCCTGAAGGAGCTCTCGCCGGAGCGGCGCGAGCGCTTCTACGGCGGCTCGATCGCCGACGTCTACGCCCGCATGGGCGACCCGATCGTCTGAAGGAGGTTTCGCGATGCCGGGAGCGTGCGAAGGCAGGGTGGCGCTGGTCACCGGCGCGAGCCGGGGGATCGGCGCGGCGATCGCGAGACGGCTCGCCGCCGAGGGCGCGGCGGTGGCCTGCGTCGCGCGCAGTCTCGACGCGGCGCCGAAGGGCGTCGAGGGCACGCTGCGCGAGACGGTCGCGGCGATCGAGGCGGGCGGCGGCCGCGCGGTCGCGATCCGCGGCGACATCCTCGACGCGGCGTCGCGGGAGCAGTTCGTCGCGGAGGCGCGCGACGCGCTCGGGCCGCTCGACATCCTCGTCAACAACGCGACCTACGGGCCCTACAAGCCGCTCGAGCGCTTCGAGAGCGAGCGCGAGATCGCGCTGACGCTCGCGTCGAGCGTCGGCGCGCCGCTGCACCTGGTGC
>CAZQYK010000137.1:0-3000 GCA_964597285.1 uncultured Spirochaetales bacterium | reverse complement strand
CGCTCGCCGACATGGGTCCGCTACCGGATCACGAAGAGCTTCGAGACCGCCCACCACAGGCCGTAGCCGCGCACGACGAGCCGGATCCGGTGTCGGCCCATCGCGGTGTCTCCTCCGTTAGTCGAGCTCGCCGGATGCTAGCCTGCCCACATGTCGCGCGCCCGGTCGATCGCCGCCGTGCAGACGGTGCCGGTGCGCGGCGACGTCGCCGCGAATCTCGACGAGCACCTCCGGCTGGCGGGCCGTGCGGCGGACGAGGGCGCGAGGATCGCGGTGTTCCCGGAGCTCTCGCTGACCGGCTACGAGCTCGACCTCGCCGGGGACCTCGCGTTCACGCCGGACGATCCGAGGCTCGCGCCGCTTCTCGCGCTCGCGGCGGAGCGCGCGATCGCGCTCGTCGTCGGCGCGCCGGTGCGTCTCGACGGCCGCCTCCACCTGGCGGCGCTGATCGTCGCGCCCGACCGCAGCGTCGAGGTCTACACGAAGCGCCACCTCGGCGCGTTCGACGCGAGCGCGAGCTCGGACGGCGTCGTGCCGCCCCCCGAGTCGAGCGTGTTCGAGCCCGGGAGCCGCGACCCGCTGCTGCGGACCGGCGGCGCGACGGCCGCGGTCGCGGTGTGCGCCGACACGGGTCGGCCGTCCCACCCCCAGCGCGCCGCCGATCGCGGCGCCGACACCTACCTCGCCAGCGCGTTCGTGATCCCGGCCGACTACGAGCGCGACGCGTCGCGCCTCGCCGCCCATGCCCGCCGCCACGCGATGGCCGTCGCCCTCGCGAACTACGGCGGCCCGACCGGCGGCCTGCCCGCCGCCGGCCGCAGCGCGATCTGGAGCGAGACGGGCGAGAGGCTGGTGCAGGTTGCCGCGTCGGGGCCGGCGCTCGCACTCGCGCGCGAGGAGCCGACCGGCTGGCGCGGGTGGGAGGCAGGCCGCTAGCGGCAACGCACGATGTGCGACGTGCAGGCCTCGGGCGGCCAGTCCTCCTGGCGCCAGCAGTAGCGATCGTGCGACAGCGGCACGATCTCCGATACCACCGACTCACCGGTCGACGTCGTCCGGGTTTCTCCCTCGAGAAGCAACCGCAGCCGCGGCGACGCGGACAGGATCCGATAGCGAGCCGTCAGGGTCGGCTCGCCGTCGGGCCCCTCGACCGGCTCGCGGAACCTCAGCAACAGGGTCTCGTGATCCTCGGAGAAGCGGATCTCGTGCGGGTTCGCGTCGCAGCTGCCCTCTTCCAGCGTCTCCCAGCCCCAGGTGCCCGTCAGCACGGCGAACGCGGAGGCCAGCCGCGGCTTCGACGGCGGGAGCGGCCCGAGCGCGAACTGCATCCGGGTCCTCACTCCTTCCGGGTATTGCACGACGTCGCTCGGGGGGCAGAAGCGCCACTGCCGGTACGCGCTCAGCGCTGCCTCTTCGAAGGTCCCCGATGGAGACGATGCGATCACGCGCGGGTCGACCACCTCACCGTCGGGACCGATCGAGGCGGCGACGTCCACCCAGCCGGCCACGTGGTTCCGCTGCGCGTGAGGCGGATAGAACGGGTCCACGCTCGTCAGCACACGCGAGGGCTCGTCGGGGTCGGAGCAGTCGATCTCCCAGTGCCGAGTGCGCGAAGCGGCGCAGGCCGTACAGAGCGCGACCGACAGCGCGACCGCTCCCGCTGCGAGTCGCCACACGGCGCTAAGGCGCGACCGGAACGCCCGCCTTCGGCTCGAGCCTCAGGAAGTAGCGCGGCGGGAAGCCGGTCAGGATGCGGAAGCCGAGGCCGAGCGAGTTGTCGCGGCCGACGCGCTCGTGCTCTTCGCTGCCGGGCGAGACCGGGACGGCGTCGTAGTCGGCGGTCTCGCCGTCGATCGTGACGGTGACGTCGGGGTTCGCGAGCGCGCGCTCGTACCAGGCGCGCGGCCAGTGGTTCGCTGCGACGTAGAGCTGGCCGTCGCTCTCGAGCCGCGACACGACGCGGTCGTGCCGCGTGCCGTCGGGATCGGCCGTAGTGATCGTGAGCACCGACCCGGCCTCCGGCTGCAGCGTCCCGATCATCGTCTCGAACGCGGCGACGATCGCGACGTAGACGACGGCGACGATCGCGAGGATCCTGACGACCTTCACGGCGGATCTCCCGGTTTGCGGCGGCGGCGCTGCGTTGCCGCTCGTCCGGCCGGCGACACCGTACCACGACCGCCGCGCGCGGTGTCGAGGGGTTCGGAGCCGGCGGGAACCCTACAGCGGGAGCCTGGCAGATTGGAGAAAGGGTGGGACCGAAGGGACTCAGCGCTCCGTCTCGAGCGAGCGCTTCAGGTCGGTCATCTGCTCGCCGAGCTCCAGCAGCTCCTCCTTCCCGAGCGCCTTGCGCGCCTTCGGGAAGAGCTCCTTCTCCTCCTCGTCGGCGTGGTGCTCGACGAGCTCCTTGAGCACCTTCGCGCGGCCGGAGAACGAGACGCCGCCGACCTCGGTCTTCAGCAGGTCCGGCAGCACCAGCTCGTCGACCGCACGGTGCTCCTCGAGCGCCTCCGCGACCATCCGCTCGTGCTCCTTGCCGTCGGCCTGACGGAAGGCCGGGTAGAAGACCCGCTCCTCGGCCGCGGTATGCAGCTCCAGCTCCTTCGCGATCTTGTGGAGCAGCTCCTCGCGCTTCTTGACGGCGCGCTCGGTGGTTGCGGCGAGCTCCTCGAGCAGGCGGCGCACCTTCTGATGGTCTTCCTTCAGCAAGCGGATCGCGTCCATGGCTCTCCTCCCTGTCGTGGGCGCGGCTCGCAGCGCTGCAAGCGCAGTGCCAAGCCCCGACGGCTCCGGGGCGGACCGGCCGGGCGTCGTCGCGACGGGGATCGCCGTTCACCGCCAGCGCGGCGCGGCGCGCTCGATCTCCTCCCAGCTTCCGAGCGGCGCGGTCAGGGTCTTCAGCACCGCGGCCGCGTCGCGCATCTCGGCCTCGCCGGCCTTCGCGGCGGCGGCGAGCAGCGCGGGGCGGGGGACGATGTCGAGCACGAACGGGGCGTCGCG
>CAZQYK010000136.1:0-2612 GCA_964597285.1 uncultured Spirochaetales bacterium | reverse complement strand
GCGCACCGCTCGGCGGCCGGGGCCGCCCGCGGTGTTTAGCACCAGCACGGGGGGTTGCGTCGCGGGGGCGGGGCGGCTCGAAAACGCCCGCCGGGGCGGCTCCGCGCGGGGGCGCCGCGCCGCGGCGAGCGCGGCGCCGACGCGGCGGATCGTCTCGGCGTCGCCGCCGACGCGCTGCGCGACCGACGCGGCCTCGAAGCCGGCGAGCCGACCCTCGAGCGCCGCGAGGCCCTCGATCGCGGCGCCGGCGCGGCGCCGCTCGTCGAGCGCGGCGCGCGCGAGCGCGAGCGCGAGCACGCCCTCGCTGCCCGGCGCGGCCGGCAGCCACTCGTCGGCGATGCTCGCGGTCTCGTCCTGGCGCGGGCCGACGTAGACCAGGTGCGCGGAGCGTCCCGCCTCGACCGACGCGTCGCGCGCGGCGGCGAGCTGGCGCGAGTGCTCGACCGGCGAGAGACCCGTGCCGACGCAGTTCGAGCCGAAGTCGATCACGAAGTCGGTGTCGGACAGGTCGAAGATCGGCTGCGACGCGACGCCAAACACCGCCTCGCTGGCGCGGATCAGCGCCTCGGGTGCGAAGGGGTCGTAGGTCACGCGCTTGCCGCCGCCGACGGCGGCGAGCCAGCCGTCGACGAGGCCCGACAGCGTCGGCCCGGGCGGCGCCGACAGCACCGCGACCTTGCGCCCGGCCGCGGCGACCGCCGCGGCGAGCCGCCCGATCGCGGCCTCCCAGTCGACCGGCGCGAGCGCTCCGTCGGCGCTGCGCTCGCGCGGGCCGGCGTAGCGGTCGGGGTGATAGGTGCGCGACAGGCTCGCCTGGCCGCGCGCGCACAGCTTGCCGCGGTTGATCGGGTGGTTCGGGTTGCCCTCGAGCTTGATCGGGCGCCCCTCGCGCGTGCGCACGTGGAGCCCGCAGCCGACGCTGCACTCCTGACACGTCGACGCGTAGATCACCGGCAGGCCCGGGGTGATCTCCTCGGGCTGCACGACGTACGGGATCAGCTTCTCGGGGAGCTCGGAGCAGCCCGCGGCCGCGGCGGCGCCGGCGCTCGTGCCGACCAGCTTCAGGAAATCGCGTCGATCGAATTCGGCCATCCGTCCCCAACTCCGGCGCACGCCGCGAGGCGTCGCCCCGCCCGGGCCCGTTCGCGGGCCCTAGTAGTGACAGGCGTAGCAGTCCTGCGTGGCGCCGTTCTGGCGGTGACAATCGATGCACCAGCCCATCTCGAGCTTCGCCGCGGGAAGGCCCCACGGCCACCAGATGGTGTCGGCGACGAGCGGGAGCTTGTCGTACTCCTCGACCTTGCCGTGGCAGTCCTGGCACTCGAACCCGGCCCGCACGTGCGCGCGGTGCTGGAACTGCACGTGCTCGGGCAGCCGGTGGATCTGCTCCCACTCGATCGGGCGCTTCTCCTCCCAGTGCTGCTTCAGGGTGCGGATGCCCTCGAGCTCGTCGTAGCTCGCCGGGAACTGCGCGTGGCATCCCATGCACAGCTCGACCGACGGCACGCCGGCCGCCGGCGAGCGGTCGGTGCCCGAGTGGCAGTACTGGCAGTCGATCTCGTACAGGCCCGCGTGGTGCTTGTGGCTGAACTGGATCGGCTGCAGCGGGCCCGGCGCGTCGGGATCCTCGGCGGCGGCGTGCGACAGGCACGCCTCGCGCGTCGGCCACGGCGACGCGTACTCGCCCGGGATCTCGATCTTCAGGTGCGGATCGGCCGCCTGGCGCGCGCGCAGCTCGTGCGCCTCGCAGACGCTCGTCGCGACGAGCACGTCGCCCTCGTCGGCGGCGTGCACCGCGCTCGGCGCGCCGAATCCCGCGATCCACCACAGCGCTCCGGCAGCGACGACGAGCAGGGCCAGGACGAGGGGACGCGTCGGGGCGGACTCTCTCATACGCGAAGCTAGGGGCTCCTGTACGGCGTCCGCCGGGGCGCAACCGGACAACGCTGCGCGCGGGTCGTGCGGTGGGGTGATCGGGCGACGGATTCGCTGGAAGGACCGAAGCGCGCGCAGGTCCGCGCGCGACGCGCGGTGTGATATCCCGTAAGCCGCACCGAGTCAAGGCGAATTCGGCCGATCGGGCCGCGCGCGCCGGCGCTGGACGCTGTGCGCCGGATGCGCCAACGTTGCGAGCGGCGCGCGAGATTTCGCGAGCGTTTCCGAGGCCTTCTGCGAGGTCCCCCCGTGATCGACTTCGAGCCCGACGACGAGCAGCAGCTGATCGTCGCCACCGTGCGACAGTTCGCCGAGAAGGAGCTGCGCCCCCGTGCGCGCGACTGCGACGAGTCGGGCGCGCTCCCGGCCGACGCGCTGCGCGCCGCGCACGAGCTCGGTCTCGTCGCGAACGCGATCGACGAGGCCCACGGCGGCGGCGGACAGCGCAGCGCCGTCACCGGCGCGCTCGTCGCCGAGGAGCTCGCGTGGGGCGACCTGTCGCTCGCGCTCGCGGTGCTGTCGCCGTCGCTGCTCGCGTTCCCGGTCGCCGACTGCGGCAGCGACGAGCAGAAGCAGCGCTGGCTGCCGGCGCTGTGCGGCTCCGACTTCGTGCCCGGCTCGCTCGCGATCGTCGAGCCGCGCTTCGCCGCCGACCCGTTCGCGCCCGAGACGCGCGC
>CAZQYK010000135.1:0-3467 GCA_964597285.1 uncultured Spirochaetales bacterium | reverse complement strand
ACCGCGTCGTCGGGGCCGAGCACGAAGCGCGCGCGCGCGGCGAGCGCCCGCGTCTCGTCGCGCTCGGGCGCGCCGACGACCACCGCCACCTGCGGCCCGCGCTCGGCGAGCAGCGCCGCGCGCGCGAGCGTCGGGAAGGCCTCGGGCGCGCGCTCGAGCGACACCGCGTGGGTGCGCAGCACGGTCTCGGCGGCGTCGCGCAGGTCTCCGCGGCCGGCCAGCGCCGCAGCGCGCAGCAGCCCGAGCACCGCGAGCCCGGTCGAGTGCGGCGTCGCGCCGTCGTGGTCCGAGCGCGGGCGCTGCGCGAGCGCCTCGCCGTCGGACGGGGTGAGGAACAGGTCCGCGTCATCGGGCTCGAAGAAGCGCCGCGCGATCTCGTCGGCGAGCCGCAGCGCGCGGGCCAGGAAGCGCTCGCCGGCGCCGGCGCGGTGCAGGTCGAGGTTCGCCTCGAGGAGCGCCGCGTGGTCGTCGAGGAACGCGAGCACGTGGGCGCGCCCCTCGTTCCAGATGCGCAGCAGGCGGCCCTTGCCGTCGACGAGCTTCGCGTCGACGAAGTCCGAGACGGCGGCCGCGTCTTCGACGAGCGACGCGTCGCCCGTGAGCGAGCCGGCGCGCGCGAAGCCGGAGATCGTCAGTGCGTTCCACGACGCGACGCGCTTGCGGTCGGTGCCGGGCGCGACGCGCGCCGCGCGCGCGCGCAGCAGCCGCTCGCGCTCGGCGGCGAAGCGCTCGCGCGGCTCGCGCGCGCGGTCCATCAGCACGCTCGCGCCGTGCTCGAAGTTGCCGCGCGCGCTCACCGAGTAGGCGGCGCAGAACGCGTCGGCGGCGTCGCCGAGCACCTCGCGCACCGTCTCGGGGGTCCAGACGTAGAAGCGGCCCTCCTCGCCCTCGCTGTCGGCGTCCTGGCTCGCGGTCCAGCCGCCGTCGGGCGCGGTCATCTCGCGGCGCAGGTACGCCGCGGTCTCGCGCACCGGCCACAGCAGGTCGTCGTCGCGCCCGCCGCCGCGGCGCCACGCCTCGACGTAGGTGCGCAGCAGCTGGCCCTGGTCGTAGAGCATCTTCTCGAAGTGCGGCACGCACCAGACGGCGTCGACGCTGTAGCGGTGGAAGCCGCCGCCGAGGTGGTCGTAGAGCCCACCGCGTGCCATCTCGCGGCACGACAGCTCGACGTGCTCCTGCGCCTCGCGCGCCTTGCGCTCGGGCAGCACGTCCTGCGCCGCGAGCAGCAGGTCGAGCGACGGGGGCGTCGGGAACTTCGGCGCGCCGCCGAAGCCGCCGTGGTGCGGGTCGGCGCGCTGGAGCAGCTTCATCGCGCCCTCGGCCGCGGCGCGCGCGCCGGGCGGCGCCCCGCCTGCCGCCGGACGCCGCGCGAGCGCGTCGGTGATCTCCGACGCGCTGCGGACCACCTCCTCGCGCCGCTCGCGATAGGCCGACGCCACCTGGCTCAGCACCTGGCGGAAGGCCGGCATCCCGTGGCGCGGCTCGGGCGGGAAGTAGGTGCCGCCGTAGAAGGGCCGGCCGTCGGGCGTGCAGAACACCGTCAGCGGCCAGCCGCCGTGGCCGGTGAGGCCGACGACGGTGTCCATGTAGATCTGGTCGACGTCGGGCCGCTCCTCGCGGTCGACCTTGATGCAGAGGAACTCGCGGTTCATCAGCGCCGCGGTCTCCGGGTCCTCGAAGGACTCGTGCTCCATCACGTGGCACCAGTGGCATGCGCTGTAGCCGATCGACACGAGCAGTGGGCGGTCGTCGCGGCGCGCGAGCGCGAGCGCCTCGTCGCCCCACGGATGCCAGTCGACCGGGTTGTGCATGTGCTGGCGGAGGTATGCGCTCGTCTCGTCGGCCAGCCGGTTCGTCGGGCTCGTCGGTCGGTCGTCCGTCGATGCAGGGGGCAAGTGGGCTCCAACCTCGCGCGTCGGGCGTCTACACTACCAGCCCCCTCGCGACCCCGCGATGCGCAGAAAGCTCGGAGCCCACTGGAGAACATGCACGACGCCGCGCTCCGCGCCCTGTCCTTCGTCGACGCCCACGGCGACGCGTGCTCGCGCCGCCGCGCGTCGGCGCTGCTCGGCCGCACCGACGCCGACGCCGCGCTCGAGCCGCTCGCGCCGGCCGACACCGCGTCACTGTGGCGCGCGCTCGCGATCGCCGACGACCTGGGAGCGCTCGGCCACCGGTGCGTGCGCGGCTGGGTCGAGCGGATCGCGGCCGCGTGCGCGGCCGACGGGGGCTGGCAGCCCGACGCGCCGCTCGACGAGCGGCTGTTCGCCACCGGAATGATCGCCGGCCACCTCGCGAAGACGCGCTGGGCGCGCCCCGAGCGGCTCGGTGCGGCCGCGGACTTCCTCGCCCGCCATTGGACGCCCGACCGCGTGCGCGGCGGCTCGTGGCGCGCGATCGCCGCGCACGCGCACCTGTTCGCGAACGTCGACCACGACGACGCCGACGCCGTGCTCCAGTGGTGCGGGCGCGAGCTCGGCCGCGCGTTCGCGACCGGGGCCTTCGACGCGCAGCGCACCGCGCGCGTGCTCGTCTGGTGCGACGCGCACGGGCTTCCGGGGGCCGCGCTGCGGGCCGACGAGCTCGGCCGCGCGCTCGCCGGCGAGCAGCGGGACGACGGCGGCTGGTCCGCGTGGAGCGGCGAGGGCGCGCGCGGCCGCGTCGAGGCGACGCTCGACGCGCTCGCCGCGCTGCGACGCCTCGACGGCGCCGGCGCGGCGGCGCGCGCCTGAGGGAAGAGGGGAGGGAGAGTCCGGATGTTCAACCTGGCCTGGCTCCACGAGGCGATCGCCGACGCGGTGCCCGAGCGCGAGTGCCTCGTGTTCCGCGACCGCCGCCTCCGCTGGCGCGACGTCACGGACCGCACGCGCTGCCTCGCCGCGGTGCTGCGCGGCGCCGGTCTCGGCTGCCGCCGCGAGCGCACGGGGCTGCGCAACTGGGAGTCGGGCCAGGACCACGTCGCGCTCTACCTCCACAACGGCAACGAGTATCTCGAGGGCATGCTCGGAGCCTTCAAGGCGCGCGCCGTGCCGATCAACGTGAACTACCGCTATGTCGAGGAGGAGCTGCTCTACCTCTTCGAGAACTCCAGCTCTCGCGCCATCGTCTACCACGCCTGCTTCGCGCCGGTGCTGGCGCGCATCCGCGCGCAGCTCCCGGACGTCGCGTTGTGGCTCCAGGTCGCGGACGAGTCGGGCGAGCCGCTGCTTTCCGGCGCGAGGGACTACGAGGACGCCCTCGCCGCGGCGGATCCCATGCCGCCGCAGGGGCTCACGCCCGACGATCTCTACATCCTGTATACGGGCGGCACCACCGGCATGCCGAAGGGCGTGCTGTGGCGCCAGGAGGATCTGTTCCTGGCGGCGCTGAGCTCGCGGCCGGTGGCGTCGCTCGCGGAGGTGGTCGCGCGGGCCGAGCGCACCGACCTGCGCTGGCTGCCCGCGCCGCCGTTCATGCACGGGGCGGCG
>CAZQYK010000134.1:0-3413 GCA_964597285.1 uncultured Spirochaetales bacterium | reverse complement strand
GCGAGCGCCGCCGGCCCCCTCGGCGCGGCGCCGCCGCCGGCGTGCGGCGCGGCCTCGCCTCGCCCGGCCCGCGAGGCGACCCGCATGTGGCCGAGGTGCGACGGCAGCACGAGCTGCGACTCGACCACCGAGAAGAGCAGGCACAGGATCACGACGGTTCCGATCGCGCCGAACACCTGCCCGAAGGCGCCGGGCGCGAAGATCATCGGCAGGAAGGCGGCGACGGTCGTCAGCACGCCGAAGATCACCGGCACCGACACCTCCTGGGTGCCGCGGATCGACGCCGCGAGCGGCTCCTCGTGCTCCTCCTGGTGGCGGTGGACGTTCTCGCCGACGACGATCGCGTCGTCGACGAGCAGGCCGAGCACGAGGATGAACGCGAAGAGCGAGATCACGTCGATCGAGATCCCGAGCGGCGGGAAGCAGAGCAGCGCGCCGAGGAAGGCGATCGGCACGCCGATCGCGACCCAGAACGCGAGGCGCAGGCGCAGGAAGAGCGCGAGCACGACGAACACGAGCGCGAATCCGACGATGCCGTTGTTCACGAGGATCTCGAGCCGGTCGCGCAGCGACTCGGCGCCGTCGCGCCAGACGTGGAGCGAGACGCCGTCGGGCAGCCGCGCCGAGGCCTCGGCGACGTGGGCCTTCACGCGCTCGACGAGGTCGAGGACCTTCTGGTCGCCGACGCGGAACACGCGCAGCAGCACCGCCGGCTCGCCGTCGAAGCGCGCGTAGACCTGGTCCTCCTCGAAGCCGTCGACGACGCGCGCGACGTCGCCGAGCAGCAGGCGCGTTCCGTCGCCGCGCGTCAGCAGCACCAGGCGCTCGAACTCCTCGCCGCGGTAGGCCTGTCCCTTCGTGCGCAGCAGCACCTCGCCTCCGGGCGAGCGGATCGAGCCGCCGGGCCGGTCGAGGCTCCCCTGCTGCACCGCGCGCACGACGTCGTCGAAGCGCAGCCCGTGGCGGCGCAGCGCCTCCTCGGATACCTCGACCGAGATCTCGTAGCGGCGCGCGCTCGCGAGGTCGACCTGGGTCACCTCGGGCAGCGCGGCGATGTCGTCGCGCGTGCGCTCGCCGAGCACCTTCAGCGCGCGCTCGCTGGCGTCGCCGACGAGCGCGAGCTGGAGCGCGTTGCGGCGGATCTCGTAGTGCTGGACGATCGGCTTCTCGGCCTCCTCGGGGAAGGTCGCGATCGAGTCGACCTCGTTCTTGATCTCGGCGAGCGCGCGGTCGACCGGGTAGCCCGAGATCAGCTCCGCCGAGACGCCGCAGGCGCCTTCGGCGGCCGACGAGGTGATGCGCTCGATTCCGTCGATCGACTGGATCGCCTCCTCGATCCGGATGCAGACGCCCTCCTCGACCTCCTCGGGCGCCGCGCCGAGGTAGGTGACGGCGACCTGCACGACGTCGACGTCGATGTCCGGGAAGGTCTTCTGGTGGATCGCCGGCAGCGACGCGAGGCCGCCGATCACGAGCAGCGCCATCAGCTGGTTCGCCGCGACGTGGTTGCGCGCGAACCACGCGATCACGCCTCTCACCGGGCCTCCTCCGCGGACGGCGCCTCGGCGCCCGGCGCCGCCGACGCCCCGGCCTCGTCGTCGTCGCCGATCACGCGCACGCGCATGCCGTCGACCGGCGCCGCGAGCGCCGACACGCACACGAGCGCGCCCGGCGGCAGGCTCCCGGGCGCGAGCACCGCGCTCTCGCGCTCGAGGCGCACGACCTCGACCGGGTGGTGGCGCAGCCGATGCTCGGCGTCGATCAGCAGCACGCGGCCGTCGCGCAGCGCGCTGCGCGGCACGACGAAAGCCTCTTCGAGGCGGCGTCCGAGGATCTCGGCCTCGACGAACAAGCCCACCGCGAGCGGTGCGCCGTTGCGCTCGCCCTCGCGGTGGTACGGGTCGTCGACGCTCGCGACGACGTGCACCATGCGGCTCTTCGGGTCGAGCTCGCCCTCGGTGCGGACGATCCGGCCGCGCCACTCGCGGAGCTTTCCGGCGAACTCGGCGCGCAGCAGCACCGGCGGGCCGCTCGTGTCGTCGGACGCGCGGTACGCGAGCGAGAGGTCGAGGTGCGAGAGCTCGCGGTCGGGGATCGGCAGGCGCACCTCGGCGGAGTCGACCGAGTAGAGCGTCGCGACGCTGTCTCCGCGGCCGACGAACTGGCCGACGTCGACGCTCTCGCGCCGCACGCGGCCGTCGAAGGACGCGCGCAGCGTCGTGCGCTCGCGGTCGCTGCCCGCCTGCCGCAGCTGGGCGCGCGCCTCGCGCAGCTGCGCCTGCGCCTGGCGGTGGGCCGCCTCGACCTCGTCGAGGCGCGCCTGACTCGCGACCGACCGGTCGGCGAGCTGCTGCTGGCGCTCGCGCTCCTTCGCCGCGCGCTCCGCCTCGCTCGCGGCGCGCGCCACCGCGGCGCCGGCGCGCTCGAGCGCGACGTCGTAGTCCGCGGCCTCGATGCGCGCGAGCGGGTCGCCGGCGGCGAAGAAGCCGCCGGCGACGAGCGCCGGCGACACCCAGACCACCTCGCCGGCCACCTGCGCGACGAGCTCACTCTCGACCCGCGGCACGACGGTGCCGTGCGCGGTGACGCTGAGCTGCACCGTCTCGGGCTCGACGCGCACGGCGCGCACCGCCGGCACCCACGCGCTCTCGGGCTGGCGCTCCGCACGCGGGCGCGCGGCGTAGAGCAGCACTGCGAGGAGCAGGCCCAGCGCGAGGAGGCCGAGCGGTGCCCAGACCTTGGGGTTCACGAGGGGTTCGACGTCCGTACGGCCGGGCCAAGAGGGGCGACGCCCGGGCCGAGCTGCATGCGCGCCCGACTACGATACGGATTGGGCCGCGAATTGCCAGAAGGGGCGCCGGGAGGGCATGCTGCGGACCCGCGGCGCGTCCGCGCGCGGACCCGGAGGAGCGAGCGCATGCAGGAGCTGGAGGGCAAGGTGGCGGTCGTGACCGGCGCCGCGAGCGGCATCGGGGCCGGCATCGCGCGCGCGTGCGCGCAGGCCGGCATGGCGGTGGCGTTGGCCGACGTCGAGCCCGGACCGGCCGAGCGCGTCGCCGCCGAGCTCGGCGGCGAGACGCTCGTGCGCCGGACCGACGTCACGCGGCCGGCCGACCTCGAGGCGCTCGCCGACGCCGTCTTCGAGCGCTTCGGCGCGGCCGACGTGCTCTTCAACAACGCCGGCGTCGCGCAGGGCGGCGCGCTGCACGAGTTCACGCCTTCCGACTGGGACTGGCTGCTCGGCGTGAACCTCCATGGCGTGATCCACGGCTGCCGCGCGTTCGTGCCGCGCTGGCTCGAGCGCGGCCGGCCGGCGCACGTCGTCAACACCGCGTCGGTCGGCGGCTTCCTGTCGGGCCCGGTGCTCGGCATGTACAGCACGACGAAGTTCGCCGTCGTCGCGTACAGCGAGG
>CAZQYK010000133.1:0-8263 GCA_964597285.1 uncultured Spirochaetales bacterium | reverse complement strand
CCTGGCGGGGTGGCTGCCGCCGCTCCATTTGGGCCTGTGGTTCCGCCTGCCGATCCTCTTGCGCGCTTCCCACTTGTTGTACCCCCCCGGGGTGACCCCCCCCAACGGCGCCTCGCCGCTCGTCACGATGTCGCGGAACATGCTGCCCTTCGAGTGGCGGGAGCTCCTGCGCTACCGCCTGTCGTGGATGACGGTGCGTCTGCTGCTGCTGCGCTTCGGCCAGCGACGCACCCTCGGCCGCGCGGACGGCGTGATCTTCCTCACCCGCTATGCACACGACGTGGTGCGTCGCATCGCGCCCGTGAGCGGCGAGGTCTCGGTGATTCCTCACGGCGTCGCGGAACGCTTCCGCGCACGGCCACGCGCTCAGCGCACGCGCCCGGAGCTCGGCGACGCGCGTCCGCTGCGCCTGCTCTACGTCTCGATCGTCGACGTCTACAAGCACCAGTGGCGGGTCGCCGAGGCGGTCGCGCGGCTGCGGCAGGACGGATTGCCGGTCGAGATCGACTTCGTCGGGCCGAGCTACCGGCCGTCGCTACGGCGCTACGAGGCCGTGCGCCGCAGCGTCGACCCCGACGCGCGCTTCCTGCACTACCGCGGAGCGGTTCCGCACGAGGAGCTGCACGCGCTGCGCGAGTCGGCCGAGGTCTTCGTCTTCGCGTCGAGCTGCGAGAACATGCCCAACATCCTCCTCGAGGCGATGGCCGCGGGCTTTCCGATCGCGTGCGCTGCGCGCGGTCCGATGCCCGAGGTGCTCGGCGACGGCGGCGTCTACTTCGATCCCGAGGACGCTGCCTCGATCGCCGCCGCGATTCGCCGACTGGCCGACGACGCCGACCTGCGCGCGCTCTGCGCCCGCACCGCGTACGAGCGCGCCCGGGCCTACAGCTGGGAGCGCTGTGCGCGCGAGACCTTTGCGTTCCTGCAGCGCGTTGCTCGCGGCTCGGCCCCTCGCGCGGAGCCCCCTGGGGAGTAGGCCGACGGTGCCAGTCGGATCCGCGGTCCGGCTCGCCGCGCGCGCCCGCGTGTCGCATTCTCGTCAACCGCACCCCGCGTACTGCCGCAGCGGGAGGAGCGAATGCCGCGCCGATGCGCGCAACCGGCGCTCCCGGCGGAGCGGAGACAACGCACGTGACGCAGGCCCTCGCACCGCCCCAGCCCCGTGATTCCGGCCGCTCGATCGCGGCGACGTTGCTGGCGCTGACGCTGGGCTTCGCGACGGTGATCGGCTGGTTCACGCTCGAGCACAGCCGCGCGGTGCGGGCGGAGGTGCTGGCCGGGATCTGGCTCAACATCCTCGTGATGCTCTTCGCGATCGGCTTCGAGGCCCGGCGCCGCCCCTACTCGCTGCACCTGATGCACCTGCTCTCGTTGTTCCTGTTCCTCGGCGCGCCCGCGCTGTACATGTACTCGGTAGGGAGGTTCCCGCTCGCCGGATCGATCCAGGGGCCGATCCGTGATCACCTGCTGCCCTCGATCGTCGCCGTGATGACCTGGCTGGTGTTCTACTTCGCCGGCTACGAGGTCACCCGCGCATTCGCCGGAAGGTCGCGCGGTCCGGTGATCGGCTACCTCGACCGGCCGGTGCCGGCGTTGCGCGCGATGGTGATCCTGATGCTCGCGGTGGCCTCGCTGGCCTATCTGGGCTCGCTGGGGCTGACAGGCGTGGCCACGCGTGCGGCCGCGCGCGACACCTTCGGCGATTCCGACCTGATGCAGGAATCGCTCGGCACGGGTCTGGTCTGGTTCCTGATCCACGCGATGCTCCTGCGAGCGCTCTCGGTCGTTGCGCTGCTGGCGGCCTTCCTGCTCGTGCTGCGCAACCGCCAGAGTCGAAACCCCGTCTTCCTGTCGCTCGTGGCCGCGGTCGGTCTCGGAACGCTCGTCGCCAACAATCCCTTTGCAGCATCGCGCATGTGGTTCGCCACGTCGGTCATCGCCTTCGCCGCACCGTTCTTCCTGCGCCGGCTGCGCACCGGCTGGGGGCTGGTGGTGATCGCGGTGGTCGGCCTGACCTTGCTCCCCGCGCTGAACCAGAGTCGTTACAGCGAGACCCTCGACGAACTCATGGATTACGCGGTGCTCGTCTCCCCCGTCTACTACCTCACGGAGTCGTCCGACGTCGACTCGCTCGGCATGCTCGCGCTGTGCCATCAGTGGACGACGCAGTTCGGCTACCGCTTCGGACTCCAGGAGCTCGGCGCGGTGCTGTTCTGGTTCCCGCGCTACTTCTGGCGCAGCAAGCCTGTCGGCACCGGAGGTCTCGTGACGCAAGACCTCGGCTTCGACTTCACGAACCTCGCTCCGCCGATCATGGCCGAGACCCTGGTCGACTTCGGTCTGGTCGGGATCCCCTTCGTGGCGATGTTCGTCGGCTTCGTCCTAGCGAGGCTCGACTGGGGATACTGGAACCCTCCGCCTGGTGAGCAACGGGTCCGGGTGATCGATGTGATGTACCCGTTCTGGCTCGGCTGCATCATCTTCATCACCCGCGGCGGGCTCCTTTCGGCGCTGGGATTCACCACCGCCTTCAGCGCCTGGCTGCTGGTCTTCAGCGTCGGGGCGAGCCGTTCGGCGCCTGCCGCACAGCGGCAGATCGGGCTCGGAGTCGCGGCTCCAGATGCTCCAGCAGCGTGGCCGCAAGGCGCCGATGGCCCTCGGGATTGAGATGAGAGTCGTGGCGCCAGCGCACCTCCAGCTGCGGAGCGCGCTCGAGGGAGTCGAGCGAGATCACCGTGACGCCCCGTTCGACCAGCGGCTGAAGGTCGAGTCCCTCGAAGTGGGAGGGGAAGCCGATGACGACGAGCTCGGCGCCGCGCCACCGCACCTCGTCGGCCAGCGCCTGCAGCAGCGCCTCGGTGAGCCGGGTGGCGTACTCGGGCTGCGCCGCGCTCGCCGCAGCGGGAGATCCGGCTCCGGAGCCGCCGAGGCGATAGAGCCAGCCCAGCAGGTCGCCGTCCCACGGAATCGAGACGGCGATCAGCGAGAAGAGCGCCGAGTGGTCGAGCAGCGCGATCTGGGCGCGGCACATCAGACGCGAGGACAGCGTGTCCGTCCGCACGACCTCGAACGCGGGCGAGAGCCGTACCTCGGAGCACATCGGGTACCTGGGAACGGGTGCTCCACGGAGCTCCAGCGTCCCGTCCGCGGTGAGTCCGAAGGCGGGCTTTCCGTGCGGACGGCGCATCTCGTGGAGGGTCGTGTTGTCGGCGCGGTCGTTCCGACTGTGGAAGAAGACGACCACGTCCGGATCGAGCACCGACGCGCGTTCGCGGAACAGGAGCAGCGACTGATCGGTGCCGTAGCCGCGCACCCCGGCGTTGATCACGTGTGCGGGAAGGCCCAGCCGCTCGCGAAGGTCCCGTTCGAGAATCGCGACGAAGGTCTCCTCGTAGTCGACCTCGAAGGAGGCCACCATCGAGTCCCCCATCGCCAGGACGCGTGGCTCGCCCGGCCGGGAGGGAGGGACCTCCGGTCCGCGCAGACCGAGCGAGTTGATCGCAATGCGGCCCTCGAACTCGATCGGCCAGGGCCGTGGGCCGACGTACACCCCCGTTGCGTTCGGCTGGTGGCTCCATCCCAGCAGCTCGTCGCGTTGCCAGAACAGGGTCGGCTTCGAGTAGATCTCGTAGATCGCCCGGTGGCCTGCTATGCGGAGGCCCGCTTCGAACATGGCCAGGACGAGTGCGATCGAGAGGATCGGGAGGAGCATCGTTGCCAGGCGAGCGACCCACTGACGCATGCGCGGCGGATGCCTCCGACCGGGAAGCGCGAGGCTATCAGGCTCGTCGGAGCCGAACAAGCGATCGCGTCGCTCCCCTGGCATCTCGTGCGATCGTGTCGCAAGCTCCGGACGTGCTGCGGAGGCTCGCATCACTGCTGGCGACGCTGCTCGCGCTGTTCGGAGCGACTCTCGTGTTGCTCGAGTTCGCGCTGCGCGCGTTGAACGCGCTGGGGATCGCGACTCCCCACGAACGTCTCACGGAGCCCGTCTCGTTCTATCGCGACGAGAATCCGGCGTTCGGAGTGTGGCACCCGTCCCAGGCGAGCTATCGCGCCGTCAACGACTGCTACGACGTCGTCTACACCAGCAACTCCTTCGGGGCGCGAGACGTCGCGCGAAGTCTCTCCAGCGCTGGTCCGCGGTCGGTCGTGTTGGGCGACTCGTTCGTCGAGGGGGTTGGCGTCGAGCTCGGCCGGCGCATGACCGATCTGCTGGAGGCGCAGAGCGGCATCGAGCACCTGAACTTCGGCACCGCGGGCAACTTCAGCTCGACGCAGCAGTGGAAGCTCTACGAGACGCTGGCCTCCCGCTTCGACCACGGCTGGGTGCTGCTCTTCGCGTTTCCGAACAACGACTTCCTCGAGAACGACCCAGAGCGTTTCTGGCAGCGCGACCGCTACCGCCCGTACCTGCGTCGGATCGATGCCGGCTTCGAGGTCTACTTCCCGGTCGATTTCGAAGAGGCTCGACGGCGTGCCCGCGATCAGCTCTGGTGGAACCGTTGGCACAACGCCTTCTACGTCTACCGGCTGGTCGCGTTCCTGGACAGCCAGGTGCGGGCGCGGATCGCACAGGGAGCCACCGGACGCCACGGCTACAACGGATACGAGCAGTTCGACGACGAGGATCTGGAGCGTCTGCTCTACGGCTACCGGCAGATCCGCGACCTCGCCGGAGGGCGGGAGCTGTGGATCTTCACGGTCCCTCGCTGGAACGATCTGCTCTACTTCCGCGACGAAGGCTATCCGGAGCGGCTTCCACGAGAGCTGACGGCGTTCGCGCGGCGCGAGCCCGGCGTCCACTACGTCGACCTGATGCCGGGCTTCGTCGCCGACGCGGAGCGCGAAGGGCGCGACTTCGGCGACTACTTCCTGCCGTGCGACGGACATTGGTCCGAGCTCGGGAACCGGGTGGCTGCGGAGATCGTGCTGCAGGCGCTGCGCCCCGTGTACGCGGCGGCGCTCGGTGGAGACGGCCTTGGAACGGCGCCGGGCGATCGCTCGTGAACGTCGCGCATTCGATGCGCAGGCTCGCGGCGATCGGGCTGGCGGCCGGGTGGGTCGGGTCTGAGGCTTCTGCGGTCGAGGTAGCGCCCGAGGCGGTGGCGGTGGGACGGCTCGCGACCGAGCCGGTCCTCGACGGGCGCCTGTCGCCCGCGGAGGGCTGGCCGCAGGCGCTTCGCCTGCCACTCGGCGATGCGGAGCTGCGCGTCGCCTGGTGGGAGCGCTGGCTCGTGCTCGGCCTGCGCTCTCCGATTCCGCCGGCGGGCCTCCTGCAGCGCGTTCGGCCGCGCGAGACCGGCGACGCATGGAGCGCGCTCGACGACTCGATCGAGATCTGGCTCGGCGGAGCGTCCGACGCGGAGCCGCTCGCCCGCGTGATCCTGAACGCGAACGGCGCGATCTGGGATGCGCGCTACCGCTTCGCCGCGGACGGGTGGAGCGAGGACAGCGCCTGGCGCGCAGAAGCCGCGAGCGCGAGCCGGGTCGATCGCGAGACGTGGACCAGCGAGATCCGCGTCGCACTTCCCGAAGGTGCGCGCGAACGCGGGATTCGGATGCGTTGGGTGCAGCGCGCGCAGCGACCGGAGCGGCTCCGGTCCTGGCCGGCTTCCGACCAACCCGTGTCTCCCTCGGCGCCGCTCGCTCTGCTGGTCCTGGCCGAGCGGGCGGGCCGTTCGCCCGCACCGGCGAGCGCCCGCGCGGATGCCGATCCTCCCTGCCCGGAACGCTGGTCTGCCGCCCAGGAGGCGATCGACTTCCGCATCGCCTGGCTCCCGTACCGCGGGAAGCTGCGCCTGCGCGTCGACGTCTCGGCGCTGCCCGACGCGCAGCGGGTCGCGTCGGCTGCGGTGGTGCTTCGGCGCCGCAACGGCGAGGAAGCGATCTGGCGCGACACCCTGCAGCTGGAGACGCACGAAGCGGACGTCGTGCGCGAGATCCCCGAGCTCGCGGACGGAGAGTACGAGGTCGCCGTCGAGGTCGGGTCCGGCGCGGGCTGTCCGCCGCTCGTCGGACCGACGCGCCGCTTCGAGCAGCGCCGCTTCGGCTGGGAGCACAACGGTCTCGGAGAGGGGGACGCGGTGATCCCGCCGTTCACGCCGCTCGTCGTCGACGGCCGCCGCGTGGAGGCGGTGCTGCGTCAACACGACGTCGGCGAGCTCGGCCTTCCCGATCGGATCACGAGCGCGGGCGCGTCCTTGCTGGCCGGTCCGGCCTACTACCGAGTCCGGGTGGACGGTCGCGACGTTCGACCCGAGGCCGAGCACCCGGTCCGCCTCGTACGCGTGTCGCCGGGCCGGGTTCGCAGCGAGGCGCAATGGCGCGCCGCGGGCCTGCGGGCGAGCAGTCACGGAGTCTTCGAGATCGACGGCATGTGGCGCATCGACCTCGAGCTCTCGGGTGGCGGCGTCCGCATCGAGCAGCTCGACCTCGTGATTCCGCTGCGCGCCGAGGCGGCCACGCTGCTGAACGCGATCAACGAGGGCACGCTGCACCACACGCTCGGAAGGCTTCCGCAGGGCGAGGGTGCGGTCTGGAGCAGCCTGGACGCGCGACACCGTCGCCTGTCTCCCGAGTTCGTGCCCTACGTCTGGATCGGAGACGAGGAGCGGGGTCTCGCCTGGTTCGCCGAGTCCCGGCGCGGCTGGTGGCCAGCGCCCGGGAGGCCGGCGCAGGAGCTGGTCCGGCGCGGCGATATCGTGGAGCTCGTCGTCCACTTCGTGAGCCGACCGGCCGTGCTCGACGGCACACGTCGGATCCGCTTCGGCCTCCAGGCCACCCCTGTCAAGCCGCGGGTCGAACGACCCGAGCCCTGGCGCAAGTGGCAGGTCGCCTGCCGCGCCCCGTTCGACGCGTTCCTGGCGTGCTCGCTGGGCTCGGGCCTCTACTGGGGCGCGCCGTCGGCCTACGGAAACCACGCACCGCGCGACGACGACTACTCCTTCCTCGAATACCTGGGCCGAGTGCGCCGTGGGGCTGCTCCGAGTCCACGTCGCGCCGATGCCTGGCTGCGCGATCGCGGAGTGGACCTCCGCGTGGAGGCGCGCGTCCGCGACAGCCTGCTGCACGCGCTGCGGACCGCCGCGGCGCAGCCCGACTCGCTCCAGCTCTACGTCAATCTCCACAGCGCGAACTGGACGCCCGCGTTCGCCGTGTACCTCGACGAATGGCGCTCGGAGCCCTTCGGCGATCGAGCGGGCGGAGACGCGAACCCGCGCGGCGAGATCAAGGTGCGCGCATCCCCGAGCTGGAACGATTTCGTGCTCTGGCACCTCGAACGCCTGCTGGACACGGGTGCCGCCGACGGCTTCTTCTTCGACAACACCTTCCTGAAGGAGGATTTCAACGACGTCGAGGGCCCCGCGTATCGAGACGAGCAGGGCGTCCTGCACGCCGGTGTGGACCTCTTCGCACTCCGCGAGCTGCTCAAACGGGCCCAGGTGCTCACCTACCGCAAGCGCGGAGCATGGCTGAACATCGCGCACATGACGACGACGCCGGTCGCGCCCGTTCAGGCGTGGTCCGGGGTCTCGGTCGACGGAGAGTGGAAGTACGGCGACAGCGACTATCAGGCTCGCTTCTCGCGCGACCTGCTTCGCGCCGGGTCTCTGGGCACGCAGACGGGCACCGTCTCGGCCTACCTGCCGGGGCTCACGGGATCGCCGCCGCCCGCGCGCCGCCGGCATCTCGAACGCAGCCTCGCAGGCGTCACGGCAGTGCACGAGATCCGCGTGATGGCGAGGCTCGAGGGGCCGCTGGCGACGATCTGGCAGGGCCTCGGCGAGTTCGGCTACGGAGACCCCGACGCGACGGTGAGGCGCTACTGGGATCGGGATCGCGGCTTTGCACTGTCGGGGGTGGACGCGGAGGGCTTGGTGGTAGCGCGCAACGGACGAGCGCTTGCGCTGCTGGTGAGCTTCGGCGCTGCCGGAGAGGTGGATCTGGTCTTCGACGCGGACGGCCCGCTGGCCTCGCTGCGTCCGGGCGGCAGCTGTCGCGACTTCGAGGGAGCGCGCGGAACGGTCACCGCCCTCCCGCGCGGCTGTCGCGTGCGCCTCGACCGTCACGACTTCCGGCTCGTCGCCTACGAGTCGCCCGGAGCGAGGCGATGAGGGCTCGGACGTGGATCGTGTCGGCCGCGCTCTTCGCGTGCGCGCCGGCGCTGACGGAGCCGGCTGCACCCGGACCCGCGACCGCCGAGGACCCGACGCCGCTGCCACTCGCCGCCTGGGTGTCGTTCTTCGCTGGATTCGACGAC
>CAZQYK010000132.1:0-7933 GCA_964597285.1 uncultured Spirochaetales bacterium | reverse complement strand
CGCCGCGCGCGGCGCGCTCGAGCGCGTCGAGCGACCAGTCGGGATGGACGCTCGCGTGTACCATCGCGAAGCGCTGCTCGCCGAGGCGCCCGGTCTCGATGAGCGGACGGCGGCGCAGCCAGTGCATCCACTCGTCGACGTCGGGCGCGTCGAGCACGTCCTGGAACGAGTCGAAGGGCGACACGGCGCGCAGGCCGAGCCAGCAGCGCAGCGCCGTGACCTCGTGGTTGCCGAGCACGTAGCGCGCGCGCCCGCGCGCCTCGAGCTCGCGCACGCGCTCGAGCGGGCCGCGGTTGTCGGGGCCGCGGTTGATCAGGTCGCCGGCGACCCACAGCTCGAAGCCGGCGCCGAAGGCCGACCCGGCGCGTGCGAGCAGCTCGGCGAGCTCTTCGCCACAGCCCTGCACGTCGCCGACGAAGATGCGCTGCACCTCCAACCGTTTGCCCGAAGCGCCGGGCCGGCGCAACTCGCCCCAGGGGGCACAGGTCGGTTGACGCCCGACCGATACGGCTACACTCCTCGCGCGATTCGCGCCCCTGCGGGTGACAGGTTGCGGGCTCGAAGTTGCGGGCTCGAAACGGGGGGGGGGCCGGGTGGCAAGCCGGTTCATCGTCTGCGACGGGCTCTCGGCCGCGCGGCTGTGGAGCCGGATCGGGGCCGGGGAGGACGAGATCCTCACCTGGGTGCCGCGCGCCGAAGAGTCGGCGCGCCAGCGCCCGACCGGCTTCCAGGCGCTCCAGGGGGGGCTCGTCCCCGAGGCGCTCGCGAAGCTCGGGCCGAAGGGCGGCGACGAGTTCGCGGTCGTCACCGAGGACCCGCCCTTCGCGCGCGCCGCGGTCGGGGTCGTCGCCGAGGCGGCGCCCGGCGCGCCGGTGCTCGTGCTGTCGGATTCGCTGGACCCCGAGACGCTGCCCGAGCACCCCTGCCTGCGCGCCGCCGGCCTGCGGACGCTGATCCGCGACGACGTCGACGAGCAGTTCTCGCTGCTCGGCAACCTGCGCCGCGTCGTCGACATGCGCTCGCTGCTCGAGCGGCGCGAGAAGGTGGGGATCCTGCTCCAGCCCGATCCGGATCCCGACGGCATCGCCTGCGGCTACGCGCTGCGCGTGCTGCTCGGCCGCAAGTCGCCGACCTCGCCGCTGATCTCCTTCGGCGAGGTGAAGCGGCCGGAGAACCAGGCGATGGTGCGCGCGCTCGGCCTCGAGGTGCGCACGGTGACCCCCGACGAGCTGGTCGAGTACGACGCGCTCGCGCTCGTCGACGTGCAGCCGACGGTGTTCGGCGAGAATCCGCCGGCGCGCGTGCTGTCGGTCGACGTCGTGATCGACCACCACCCCGAGCGCAGCGGCTACGACGCGGTGATCCGCGACATCCGCCCGAGCTACGGCGCGACCTCGACGATCCTCACCGAGTACCTGCGCGCCGCGAACCTCGAGCTGAAGCCGCGCCTCGCGACCGCGCTGACCTACGGCATCAAGAGCGACACGCAGCTGCTCGGCCGCGAGACGAGCTCGCACGACATGGCGGCGTTCGCGTTCCTGCACGCGCACCACAGCACGGCGCTGCTGCGCCGCATCGAGCGCCCGGCGCTCCCCCCCGACGCGCTGCGCGCGCTCGGCCGCGCGCTGGCGAAGAGCGAGGTGAGGGACGGCATCCACCTGCTCGTGCTCGGCCGCGTGCGCGAGGACGTGATCCCGCAGGTCGCCGACCTCGGGCTCCAGGCCGAGGGCGCGGAGTGGGCGATCGCCGCCGGCGTGGTCGGCGGCGACCTCGTGTTCTCGGTGCGCAACGTCGGCTACGTGCGCGCGGCCGGCGACGTCGTGCGCGGCGTCGTCGAGGGCCTCGGCGTCGGCGGCGGCCACCGCTCGATGGCGAAGGGCATCATCCCGCTGAAGGCCTTCCGCAAGAAGTACGGCAACGCGACCCGCATCCGCATCCGCGAGGCCCTCCACCGAGCCTTCGTCGCCGCGATCCAGCGCGAGGACTGAGCGGGCCGCTTTCGCTTCTCTTGCGGCGCTGGTTGCCTGGGTTCCGGGCGGTATCGCTCCGCTTCCGGCCCGCTTCACGGTGACCGACGTTTTCCCACCTTCTCTCCCTTCTGGGAGGGCACGAGACCAGCGTTGCCGGTCGCCCGTCGCCCGCGGGCCTACGCGGAGCAATCCCGCCCGGCCCCCGCCACCGGTCGGCGCGCGGGTGCCTTCGGCTCCATGCACGAGTCCCGCACGAGAGTTCCAGTGCGTCGACCGGTGCCGGGGGCCGGGCGGGGGTTCGTCGCGTAGGCCCGCGGGTAGCAGCAGAGGCGCAACGCTGGTCTCGTGCCCGCCGGGACGGAAGAAGCGTGGGAAAACGTCGGTGACACGATCCAGCGGGCCGGAAGCGACGGACCACCGCCCGGAACCCGGGCAACCAGCCCAGCAGGAGAAGCGAGAGCAGCGAAGCTGAAGCTAGGAGAGGGTGAGCAGGTCGTGCGCGCCCGACATGCGGGGCTGGATGTCGATGCCGACGGGGCAGGTTCCGGTGCAGGGGGCGGAGCAGGAGGCGCAGACGCTCGCGTCCTTCGCGAGGGCCGCGTAGCGCTGGATCCCCTCCTTCTCCCACCCGTAGTCCTCGAAGTACATCCGGTGGCGCAGCACGTCGTGGATCGGGAGGCCCTCGGGGCACGACGCGAGACACGCGCCGCAGTGCGGGCCGCAGTAGCTGCCGGCGATCTGGCGGTCGTACTCGCGCAGCAGCGCGACGTCGTCGGCCTCGAGCGGCCGGCCCGACGCCGCGAGGTACTCGTCGACGTGCTGGAGCTCGAAGAACGAGATCACCGCGCACGACACGTCCTCGTTCGCCAGCGCCCACTTCAGAGCCGCCTGCGTGTACGAGTCCGCGTAGGGCTGGAAGTCGACGAGCCCGCGGTGCTTCGCGCCCTTCAGCGTCTTCATCGCGACGACGCCCATGTCGCGCTCGCTGCGCGCGCGCCGGATCAGCTCGCCGAGCCGCGGCCAGATCCCGTGGTGATAGGCGACCATCATCACGTCGAAGCGGTCCGACTCGATGCCGGTGCGCACCACCTCCTCGAGATTCGGCGTGTGCGTCGAGAAGCCGAGGAAGCGCACCTTGCCGGCCTGCTTCAGCCGGTCGAAGGCCTCGTGCACGTTCGGGTCCATCAGCCGGTCGACCTCGTCGACCGAGTGGATGTGGCACAGATCGAGGTAGTCGGTGCCGAGGCGCGAGAGGCTCCCCTCGACCGCCTCGACGTACTTCGCCACCGGCGTGCCCGGCGGCAGGTGCCCGATCGGCGTGCAGAACTTCGACGCGATGAAGATCTGGTCGCGCGGCACCGAGCGGATCGCGCGGCCCATCGCCTGCTCGCTGCCGGCGCCCGAGTAGTCGGGCGAGGTGTCGAAGTAGTTGACGCCGCGCTCGATCGCCAGGCGTCCGATCTGCTCGCCGACGTCGCCGCTGATCCTTCCGGTCCCGAGCACGATGTCCGAGACGTTCCACTCGGTGCGGCCGAAGCGCCGATGGCTGCGGACGCGGCTGCCCTTCCAGCTCGCCTTCCACTCGGGGTGCGTGAACGCGACCGTGCGGTCGTTGATGTGGTCCGAGATCGGCTTCCAGCCGCCCGTCCCGGTGCCGACCCCGAACAGCCCGCGCGCCGCGGCGGCGACCCCGCCGGCGACGAGCGACGCGACCGCGACGCCGGCGCCCGAGCCGACGCCGCTCAGGAAGCTGCGCCGCTCGGCGTCGACGCCGCGCGCGACCGCGCGCCGCACGCTCCAGAACGCCAGCGCGGCGACCGCGAGCAGCGGCAGCAGGGCCCACACGAGGCCTGCGACGGCGTGCTTGGCCTCCGGCACGAACGACTGGATCCACTCGCCGGCCGGGAAGGCGCTCGCGTCGAGCCCGATCGGCGCCCGGTACAGGAAGTGGCCGGCGACGGCGAAGCCGACGACGAGCGCGAGTGCGAGCGCGGCGAGCGCGGCGTTTCGGGGTCGGGAGAGCATGGCGTTCCTCCGGGAGACGCGCGACCGGGGCGCACAGTCGGCGACGGCGGGCGGGCGCGTCGAAGTACGGACGCGCAGTATAGACGGAATGGGCGCAGCCGCTGTCCGGCGCCGCGCCGGAGCCGGCGCGAAATCGGGTAGCCTCTCGCGGAGCCCCGAGGAGCCCTTCGCGTCCATGCCCCTGCCCGTCGTGATCCCGTGTATGGCGGCCGCCCGCCACTACCAGGGCACCGAGCTCGGCATCACCGACTGGGTCACGATCGACCAGGAGCGCATCGACCGCTTCGCCGCCGCGACCGGCGACCGCCGCTGGATCCACGTCGACCCGGAGCGCGCGTCGCGCGAGTCGCCTTGGAAGAGCACGATCGCCGACGGCTACCTGCTGCTCGCGCTCGTGCCCGAGCTGCTGTCGCGCCTGCTCGTGCTGATCGGCTGGAAGTCGGCGATCAACGTCGGCGTCGAGGGCTGCGAGTTCCTCGGCGTCGTGACGCCGGGGTCGCGCGTGCGCCTCGGCGCGCGCATCGCGCGCGCGCGCACGCTTCCGGGCGACGGCTGCCGCCTGCGCATCGAGGTGTGGTTCGACGTCGAGG
The DNA here is from genome assembly GCA_964597285.1 of uncultured Spirochaetales bacterium. Taxonomy (GTDB): domain Bacteria; phylum Myxococcota_A; class UBA9160; order UBA9160; family SMWR01; genus JAHEJV01. The sequence goes on along the minus strand of CAZQYK010000132.1, from coordinate 3,348 downwards.
GTGGCGACGCCCCGTGCTTCCGTGCGAGGGTGGACTACGCGTACTTCGGCTAGAGGAGGCATCGCGCAATCGCAGTGAGCGAGGCGCAGCCGAGCGGAGTCGAGCAGTGGCCTCCGCTAGCGCGGAGCCTGGCTTCGGCGCTTGACGCTCTCCGGGCGCGCCCCGATCCTCGCACGGCATGCGCGTCGCCCTCGCCCAGGTGAACCCGACCGTCGGCGACCTCGAGGGCAACCGCCGCCTCGTCGAGGAGGCCGCCGCGAAGGCCGCCGGCGAGGGCGCCGACCTCGTCGTGCTGCCCGAGCTCGTGCTCACCGGCTACCCGCCGATGGACCTGCTCGAGCGCGACGGCTTCGTGCGCGACCAGCTGCGGCAGCTCGAGGCGCTCGAGCCGGCGTCGGCGCAGGTCGCGATCGCGCTCGGTGCGGTGCTGCCGGCCGACGACCCCGACGCGCGCGGCGCGCTCCACAACGCGGCGGTGCTGCTCGCCGGCGGCCGCCGCGTCGCGGCGCGCGCGAAGACGCACCTGCCGGCCTACGACGTCTTCGACGAGCGCCGTCACTTCGCGTCGGCCCGCCGCCGCGAGCCGGTGCCCTTCGGCGACGATCGGCTCGGCCTGACCGTCTGCGAGGACGCGTGGGTCGAGCCGCTCGGCTACGCGCTCGACCCTGTCGGCGAGCTCGCGCGCGCCGGCGCGAGCCTCGTGCTGAACCCGTCGTGCTCGCCGTGGCACGCCGGCAAGGCGCTCGAGCGGCGCGACATGATCGCGCGCCTCGCGGCGCGCCACGCGGTGCCGATCGCGTTCGTCAACCAGGTCGGCGGCAACGACGAGCTGATCTTCGACGGCGGCTCGTTCGTCGCCGACGCGTCGGGCCGCGTGCACGGGGTGCTGCCGCTCTTCGACGGCGCGTTCGGCGTCGTCGACCTGCCGTCGCCGGACCCGGGCCTGCTCCCCGAGGAGGTCGACGAGCTCGACCGCGTCGCGCAGCTCGAGGAGGGACTCGTGCTCGGGATCCGCGACTACTTCCAGAAGCAGGGCCTGCCGCCCGGCGCGGTGGTCGGGATCTCCGGCGGCATCGACTCGGCGGTGACGGCGCACCTCGCCGCGCGCGCGCTCGGCCCCGAGCGGGTGCTCGGCGTCGCGAGGCCGAGCGCGGTCTCGTCGGACCACAGCCTCGACGACGCTCTCGCGCTCGGCCGCAACCTCGGCATCGAGACGCGCGTCGTCGGGATCGAGCCGATCCTGCGCGCCTACCTCGACGTGTTCCGCCGGCTGTTCGGCGAGCGCGACGACTACGGGCTCGCGCAGCAGAACATCCAGTCGCGGATCCGCGGCGCGATCCTGATGGCGGTGTCGAACGCCGAGGGCCGCCTCGTGCTCGCGACCGGCAACAAGAGCGAGCTCTCGGTCGGCTACTGCACGCTCTACGGCGACACGGTCGGCGGGCTCGCGGTGCTCGGCGACGTCTACAAGCGCGACGTCTACGCGATCGCACGCCGCGCGAACGCGCACTCGGGCAGCGAGCGGATCCCGCGGCGCAGCATCGAGAAGGCGCCGTCGGCCGAGCTCGCGCCCGGCCAGCTCGACAGCGACGACCTGCCGGCCTACGACGTGCTCGACGCGATCCTGAGCCAGGCGATCGAGGGCCGGCTCGGAGCATCGGCGATCGAGCCACCGCCCGGCGCCGACCGCGCGCTCGTCGAGCAGGTCGTCGGCCGCCTCGACCGCAACGAGTACAAGCGGCGCCAGACCCCGCTCGTGCTGCGCACCTCGACGAAGGCCTTCGGCCGCGGCCGAAGGCTCCCGAGCGTGCACCGCTACCGGAGCTAGTGGCCCGACAGCGCAAGGCGGTCGCCAAGCCTTGGGCGCCGACGGCGCGGACGTTCTCGGCGCGCGGGCCGCGCGGCCCCTCCTGCACGACGTACTCGACGACGTCGCCCTCGGAGAGCGAGTCGTAGTCGTTCGCGCCGAGGCCGGAGCGGTGGAAGAAGACTTCCTTGCCGTCGTCGCCGCGGACGAAGCCGAAGCCGCGATCGGGCACCAGCTTCTTGACCCGCCCGCGCACCTTCGGGCCGGACGGCACGGCGCGCTGCTGCGCGGCGCGGCGGCCGCGGCCGCGGCCCCCCGCGCGCGAGCGCGGCGCGCTGTAGCGGTCGCCCTCGACGAACTCGGACTTGAAGAGATCGACCGGGACCATCAGGTCCTGCATCGTCGCGTCGGACGAGGGGGAGAGCAGCACCTCGTCGGCGCTGATGTCGACCACCGCGTAACGCAGACCCGTGTTGCGGTGCACCACGTTCGTGCCGGGCTGGATCTCGTCGAGCGACAACATGGCGACGCCTCCCTCTCGAAGGAACGGACCTGCGTGCCCCTGCACACCGGTGGGCCGGCCCGCAGCGGGGCGCGGGCTGGCAGGGGGGACACCGAACGAGAATCTCGGGTTCCGCGGCGGGCCGGTCGGCACCGCCAGAAACGCAGGAGGAGCCGCAGGTTAGAGGATGTGCCCGCCGGGGTCAAACCGGCTAGCGTGCCTCCCCCAGGGAGTTCATGCCGAAAACGCCCGTCCGGACGCGCAGATGGCTGCGGCGCCTCCGCCCGCTCGCGGCGCTCGGCGTGGCCGCGCTCGCGGCGCTCGGCGTGGCCGCGCTCGCGGCGCTGCTCGGCTGCTCCGGCGCCCCGCTCGCCGACGCCGCGGCGCCGCCCGAGCCGCTGCGCGTCGGCACCAGCGCCGACTACCGCCCGTTCTCGTACGCGACCGATCCCGCCGCCGAGCCCGAGGGCTTCGACGTCGCGCTGCTGCGCGCGTGGGCGGCCGAACGCGGGCGCGCGATCGCGTGGGTGCGCTTCCGCTGGCCGCGGCTGCTCGACGACCTCGACGCGGGCCGCTTCGAGCTCGCCGCGTCGGGCATCACGGTGCGGCCCGAGCGCTCGGCCGCGGGCCGCTTCACGGCGCCGCTCGCCGAGACCGGCGCGTGGCTGCTCGCGCGCACCGACGAGGGCGCGGCCGCGCCGGAGGTGAGCGCGTTCGACCGCCCCGAGCAGCGGATCGCGGTGAACGCCGGCGGCCACCTCGAGCGCGTCGCCGAGGCGCACTTCGCGCGCGCGACGCGGATCGCGGTGCCCGACAACGCGGCGGTGATCCGGCTGCTCGCCGACGGCCGCGTCGACGCCGTCGTCACCGACGGTGCCGAGGCGCCGCACTGGGAGGCCGCGGTCGACGCGCCGCTCGCGCGGATCGGGCCGCTGACGCGCGACCGAAAGGCCTGGCTCGTCCGCGCCGACCGGCCCGAGCTCGCGCGCGACCTCGACGCGTGGCTGCTCGCGCGCGAGGCCGACGGCACGCTCGCGCG
>CAZQYK010000131.1:0-4034 GCA_964597285.1 uncultured Spirochaetales bacterium | reverse complement strand
GCGGCGGTCTACGACGCGGTCGCCGCGGCGACGCGCCGCTCCGAGCAGCTCGCCGACGACGACTGAAAAGGCGCATGGATCCGGGGTGTTGCGCCCGGCGGCGAAGAAGCGGCTCGAAGCCGCGCGAGGCGCCGCGCCGGCCGCGGCGCGGCGCGGCGCGGAACCTCAAGATTCCGCGCGTTTCGGACGATCTCCTGCCGCAGGGGGAAGACCCACCGTGCGCATCACGCCGCTCGACGTCCGCAATCACGTGTTCCCGCGCAGCTGGTCGGGCTACGACCGCGAGGAGGTCGACGCCTTCCTGCGCATGGTGTCCGGCGACTACGAGCTCGCGCTGCGCGAGCTCCAGGACCTGCGCGACAAGATCGGCCAGCTCGAGCAGCGCGTGCAGGAGCTGCTCGGCAACGAGCGGCTGCTCCAGCAGACGCTGACGACCGCGCAGCACCTCTCCGAGGACCTGAAGCAGACGGCGATGAAGGAAGCCGAGATGCTCGTCAGCGAGGCGGAGATCCAGGGCGAGAAGGTGCTCGACGCCGCGCACCGCCGCGCCGCGCGCCTCGCCGAGGACGTGCGCGAGATGAAGCTCGTGCGCGGCCGCGTCGGGGCCGCGCTGCGCGCGACCCTCGAGCACCACCTGAAGATCGTCGAGCACCTCGCCGCCGAGCCCGACGGCGAGGACGCGGCGATCGACGGGCGCCTCGATGCCCTCGTCCGCCGCCGCGAGCCGCGCGGCGGCGGCGGTTGAGCGGGCGGGACGCGCCGGTGCCGTACCGCGACACGCCCGACGGCGTCAGCTTCTGGATCCACGTCACGCCCGGCGCGCGCTGGGAGTCGATCGGCGGCGCCCACGGCGACGCGCTGCGCGTGCGGGTGACCGAGCCGCCGGCCGACGGCGCCGCGAACCGCGCCTGCCAGGCGCTGCTGGCTCGCGCGTTCGAGATCGGGCGCAGCGACGTGGTGCTCGACGCGGCCTCGAAGGGGCGGCGCAAGCGCGTGCGGATCCAGGGGGATGCAGCCCGGCTCGCCCGCCGGCTCGCGGCACTGGCGGCTGGCGACCGGGGCGGTCTCTGACTAGCCTTGCCGACCCGCGATCCGGCCCCACGTTTCCGCGCACCGAGCCCCCCGCACCGCGCGCCAACCCCGGCGCCACGAGGACGCCGCCGATGCCGATTTACGAGTACGCCTGCGACAAGTGCGGGCACGAGTTCGAGGTGGAGCAGCGGATCAGCGACGATCCGGTCAAGGTCTGCCCGTCGTGCCGTGGCCGGAAGGTGAAGCGGCTGATCTCGCGCACCTCGTTCGTGCTCAAGGGCAGCGGCTGGTACTCGGATCTCTACTCGTCCGGCAAGGACGCGAAGAAGGCCGACAAGGCCGACGGCGACAAGGGCACGGACAAGGGCGCCGACAAGGGAGCCGACAAGCCGGCCGCCGGCGACGCCGCGAAGGACTCCGGAAAGCCCGTGGATTCCGGCAAGTCCGGGAAGAAGGCGAAGAAGGACTCGAAGGCCGCGTGAGTCCGCGCCCCGGCCTCGCGCTCGCCGCCGCGCTCTGCGGGCTGGCGTGCGCGAGCGGGCCGCCGGAGGTGTGCGTCCCGGTCTGCGCCGATCCCGAGTCCGCCGCGTGCCGCGCGTGCGTCGACGAGGAGGAGGAGCGCCGCGCGGAGGAGCGCCGCAAGCGCCAGGAGGAGCGCGAGCGGCAGCGCCGCGCGCAGCCGCCCTCCCCGCCCCCGTCGAGCGGCGGCGGCGGCTACGGCTACTGAGCCGCCGCGGGCAGCGCGTTGACGCGCCAGTCGTAGTCGAGGTAGCGGACGGTCGCGCGCTCGCGGTTCGCCTCGATCCAGGCCCTCGCGTCGGGCGGCGCGTGGCGTGCCGCGAACGCGAGCGCTCCGCCGGCAGTCTCGAAGTCCTCGTCGAACCAGTCGAAGACCTTCGACAGCCAGACGCGGCCCGCGTCGCGCTCGACGCGCAGCCCCTTGCCGGGGTCGGCCATCCACGCGCGCATCGCCGCGTCGAGCTGCGCGCCCAGGCGGCCGGCGCGCAGCGGCTCGCGCGGCAGCGCCGGGCACGACGTGCTCGCGCAGATCAGCACCGCGTGGACGCGCGGCTCGCCGAGCGGGCGCACGATCTCGTGCTCGATCTCGTCGAGCGTGTAGGCGCGCCCGCTGATCCGGCCGGCCTCGCGCTTCCACACCGGCCGCAAGAGCGAGCCCAGGTCGCGGATCGACTCGACCGGCCAGTGGCGCGCGACGAGGTCGATCGCGAGCACGTTGTACGCGTTCACCCAGAACGCGAGCCGCGCGTCGCGCGTCGCGAGCGCGCCGGGGTCGCTCTCCTCGAGGCTCGCGACCAGGCGACGCCAGTCTCCGGAGCGCGCGAGCGCGGCGTAGTCGACGCGCGTGCCGGCGAGGTCGCCGACGGCGCGCGTGTGGCGCGCGAGCAGGTCGGCGTAGAGCGCCTCGTCGAGCGCGGCCGCCGGGGCGGCGACGAGCGCGGCGGCGAGCAGTGCGAGCGGCGCGGGGCGGGACATGCTTCGGAGTCTCCTGCGTCGGGCGTCCGATGCCACAGGGTCGCCCGGGTTTCGCGAGCCGCTACCCTGGGCGCTCCCGCGACCCCGGAGTGAGAGTCCATGCCCGCTGCCCCGTCGGTGGAGACGGTCGTCGTCGACGGTCTCGCGCTCGCCCAGGAGATCCGCAAGGAGCTCGCCGAGGCGGTCGGGCGCCACGTCGCGGCGGGCCGGCGCGCGCCGCGCCTCGCGGTGGTGCTGGTCGGCGACGACCCGGCGAGCGCGTCGTACATCCAGGGCAAGCGCCGCGCGTGCGAGCGCGTCGGCATGGACTCGGTCGAGCACGACCTGCCGGCGTCGGCGACGCAACGGGAGCTGCTCGAGCTCGTCGACCGGCTCAACGCCGACGACGCCGTCGACGGGATCCTCGTGCAGCTCCCGCTGCCGAAGGGCCTCGACGCGAAGGCCGTGATGCGCGCCGTCGACCCGGCGAAGGACGTCGACGGGCTGCACCCGACGAGCGCGGGCCTGCTGCTCCAGGGCGAGCAGCGGCTCGTCGCGTGCACGCCGCTCGGCGTGATGGAGATCCTGCGCCGCTACGACGTGCCTCTCGAGGGCGCCGAGGCGGTCGTGATCGGGCGCAGCGACATCGTGGGCAAGCCCGTCTCGGTGCTGCTCCAGCAGGCGAACGCCACCGTGACGCTGTGCCACTCGCGCACGCGCGACCTCGCCGCGCACTGCCGGCGCGCCGACGTGATCGTCGCCGCGGTCGGCGTCCCTCGCCTCGTCCAGCGCGACTGGGTGAAGCCCGGGGCCGCCGTGATCGACGTCGGCGTCACCGTCGTCGACGGCGTGCTGACCGGCGACGTCGACACCGAGGGCGTGTCCGGCGTCGCGCGGCTCGTGACGCCGCACCGCCGCGGCGTCGGCCCGATGACGATCACGATGCTGCTGCGCAACACGCTCGCGGCCTACGAGGCGCGGACCGGCGCGTGACCGCGCTGCGCCGCACGCCGCTCGCCGGGGTGCACGAGCGGCTCGGCGCGCGCCTCGTGCCCTTCGCCGGCTTCGCGATGCCGGTGCAGTACGCGTCGATCGTCGACGAGCACCGCGCCGCGCGCGAGGCCGCCGCGCTCTTCGACGTCTCGCACATGGGCCAGCTCTGGCTCGCCGGACCGCGCGCGGCCGAGACCGCCGACCGGCTCTGCACGCGCGCGATGTCGACGCTCGCGCCGGGCCGCGTGCGCTACGCGCTGCTGTGCAACGAGGCTGGCGGCGTCGTCGACGACCTGACCGTCTACCGCACCGGCGACGAGGCGTTCCTGCTGTGCGTGAACGCCGCGAACGTCGAGAAGGACCGCGACTGGGTCGCCGACCATCTGGCCGACGGCGCGCGGCTGCGCGACGCGAGCGACGAGACCGGCCTCCTCGCGCTCCAGGGGCCGGCGTCGGCCGCGGTGCTCGCGGGCCTCGGCGCCGACGCGCTCGGCGCGCTGCGCCGCTTCCGCTTCGCGGAGTGCGCCGTCGCCGGC